>QGUR01000447.1 GCA_003242205.1 Chloroflexota bacterium
CTGGCGGGGATCGACGCGCGGCGGCGCGCGGCGGCGGCATTCGCCATCGTGGTGATGCTCGTCGCGGCGATCCTGACGCAAAGCGCGGGCGCGCTGTTCCTCGGGCTGCCGGTCGCAATCGTCGCCGTCCTGCTGCTGACGTTGCGCCGTCGGGCGTTGATTCCACTGGCCGTCCTTGCTGCCGCCGGCGCGGTCGCAATCGCCGTGGCGCTCAGGTCCGCGCGGTTCGCCCGCCTGCTCGATCCGAGCGAAGGCACCAACTTCTTTCGCCTGCGGGTATGGCAGAGCGCCGTGCAGATGCTGAAAGACCGCCCGCTTACCGGCCTCGGCCTCGACCAGTTCCTGTACGAATTTCGCGGCGTCTACATCGCGCCCGACGCCTGGCAGGAGCCTAACCTGTCTCATCCACACAATATTCTGCTGGACGTATGGACGCGAATGAGCATTCTGGGTCTGGCGGTGCTGGTGTGGATGCAAGCGCAGTTCTGGCGAGGAACGGCGGCGGCCTACCGGCGCTTCCGGGGCCAAAACGACCTTCTGCTGGCGATCACCATTGGCGCAATGGGCAGCATGTGCAATTTACTGGCGCATGGCCTGGTCGATAATTCCATCTTCGTGAACGATCTCAGCCTGGTCTTTGCCCTGCTGCTCGGGCTGGCCGTCTGGCTGCCACGAGCGCCGGCCGCGACAGACCACGAGTAGACGGCAGCGCCGCGCGCCTGTCGCCCGAAGAATAGGACCTGTGGTAAAATCCGCCGCGTTTTGCCTGTGCGTATAACCAGAAGGATGTTCACTTGCGCGTACTTATCACCGGGGGAGCAGGTTTCCTCGGCTCACATCTATGCGACCGCTTCCTGAGCGAAGGCCATACCGTGATCGCCATGGACAACCTGATCACGGGCAACACGCGCAATATCGCGCATCTTGCAGGCCACGAACGGTTCAAATTCGTCAAGCATGACGTCACCAATTACATCTACATCGACGGCCCCATCGACGCCGTGCTGCATTTCGCGTCGCCTGCCAGCCCGATTGATTACCTCAAGTACCCGATTCAGACGCTGAAGGTCGGTTCGCTTGGCACGCACAACGCGCTCGGTCTGGCGTTGGCTAAGGGAGCACGCTTCCTGCTGGCATCGACATCGGAGGTTTACGGCGATCCGCTGGAGCACCCGCAGCGCGAGACGTATGTCGGCAATGTCGACGCCATCGGCCCGCGCGGAGTCTACGATGAAGCGAAGCGCTTTGCCGAGGCCATCACGATGGCCTACCATCGCTATCACGGGCTGGACACGCGCATCATGCGTATTTTCAACACCTATGGCCCGCGTATGCGTCTGGATGACGGTCGCGTTGTGCCCAATTTCATCGGCCAGGCATTGCGCCGCGAACCGCTCACCATCTATGGCGATGGGCTGCAGACGCGCAGCTTCCAGTATGTCAGCGATCTGGTCGAAGGCGCGTACCGGCTGTTGATGTCTGACTATCACGAGCCGGTGAATATCGGCACGACTTACGAGTACAGCATCCGCGAATTCGCGGAGATGATCAACGAACTGACCGGCAATCCCGCAGGCGTCGTCTTTCTGGAGGACATGCGGATCAAAGGCGACCCGCAAACGCGCCGCCCGGACATCACCCGCGCGCGGACGGTTCTCAACTGGGAGCCGACTGTCCCCATCCTCGACGGCCTGAAAGAGACGATTGCCTATTTCAAAGAGGTGGTCTAGCACGGCCTATGGGCAGCGCCAGACTGAATCGCCCTGTATCTTTTCAGGCGGCGCTGCTCGCGCCGCTGGCGGTTGCGATTGGTCTGGCGCTGGCATTGCAGCCCGTGGGCATGGCCGGGGCCCTGCTTGCCACCCCGCTGGGCCCGGGGCGGGCATTGCTCACCCCGATTTTTCCCCTGGGGGCGCGGCTCATCCTCGCGCCTCTGCAAACGCTGATCGCAACCGAAGCGCCCATCGCCCTGCCCCTCGACATAGGCCAGCTTGCGCTCATCGCCGCCCTCGGCATATGGCTGGCCCACCGCCTCGCCCGGCGAGAGCGCCTGCTTGCCGTCGCCTGGTCGCCTGTGCTGCTGCCGGTCGTCGTATTCGTACTGGCCACAGGGCTGACGGCGTTCAGCGCTTACTCGCTCGGCGCGTGGTTGAACGAATGGCTCAAATGGGTTCAGGTGCTACTGCTGATCGTCGTCGTCCTCCACGCCGGCCAGGGCGAGCGCTGGCGCTGGCTGGTGTTCGGGCTGGCGCTGGCGGGCGCAGCCAACGCCCTGATCGGCCTGTATGAGTTCTTCGGCGGCAGCGGCGCGCTGCACCTGCTCATCAACGACCGCTTCTTCCGCGCCTTTGGGACCTTCGGCCAGCCCAATCCGTTTGGCGGGTTCATGGGCCTGCTCGCGCCGCTGGTTCTCTGCACGACGCTCAGCCATGCCCTTGCCCTGTGGCGCGACTGGCGGATGCAGCGACTCCGGCTGCCCGGGGTGCTGTGGACGCTGTTCTATGCCGGCGCAAGCGGTCTGATCGTCGTTGGCGTCTTTATCTCATGGAGCAGGGGCGCATGGCTGGGTTTCGCCGCAGCGATGGCTGCCGTCGTTTTCGCGCTTCCGCGTCGATTGTGGCAAAGCATCGCGCTGGTGGCGACACTGGCGGCGCTTGTGGGCGGCCTGTGGCTTGCCGGTCGCCTGCCCGCTTCGGTCGTGGCCCGTGTGAGCAGCGCAACACAGGAGTTGTTCGCCTTTGACGACGTGCGCGGCGTCGACATCACGCCGGAGAATTACGCTGTCGTCGAACGGCTGGCGCACTGGCAGGCCGCGCTGAATATGGCGCGCGCGCATCCCTGGCTTGGCGTGGGTTTTGGCAACTACGAAATCGCTTATGCCGATTTCCGCCTGATGAACTGGAAATTTCCACTCGGCCACGCGCACAATTACTACTTGA
>QGUR01000448.1 GCA_003242205.1 Chloroflexota bacterium
CAAGGAGGTGTCCTAGAAATTCGGGGGTTCGTTTTCGGCTCCCAGAACAGTAATTCTAACGCTCTGGAGAAATTCTGGCCCAGATTGTGACTCGTGCCGGACTGGAGCGCGCGTTTGTCACCCATCATCGCTTCGATGGTATAGGTGTGCATCGCGCCCGCGAACTTTTCCGAATCGCTCTTGCGCCCCTTAATGACGGGGATGGCGGCATCGTTGATCGCGAAATCGGCGTAGACATCGAGCATTTGCAGCGTTTCAGCCTCGGCCTCTTCATAAGTAGCATGCGCCGTGTGGCCCTCCTGCCACAGAAATTCGGTCGTCCGCAGGAACGGGCGCGTCCGCATTTCCCAGCGCACGACATTGGCCCACTGATTCAGCAGAAGCGGCAAATCGCGATACGACTGAATCCAGTCGCGAAAGGCATCCATGATGATCGTCTCGGATGTGGGACGGACGACATACGGCTCTTCGAGCTGCTTGCCGCCGCCGTGCGTCACGACCGCCAGTTCAGGGCTGAAGCCTTCGACATGCTCGGCCTCGCGGCGCAGGAAATTTTCGGGAATAAAAAGTGGAAAATACGCGTTCTGATGCCCGGTAGCTTTAAAGCGCCTGTCCAGCCCGGCCTTGATCGCCTCCCACAATTCGTAGCCATAAGGTTTGACGATGATGCAACCGCGCACCGGCGACTGTGCAGCGAGATCGGCGCGATAGACAACCTCGTTATACCATTTCGAAAAGTCTTCGCTGGGTGGCGTCAATCCCTGCTGGGACATGCTGGCTCCTCGTGGTCATGTGGTGTAATCCGTGATTGTGAACAGGAGCGCATTATACCGTAGGCGAGAGCGTCCGGTCTACGGCTGGCCGGTAACGGACGACCATGCCCTGCCAAGTCATGAACATGGAGGGTGATTGAGAAAACCTGAAGCGGTCAGGGGGCGGCTTTTTCCGAAATCGAGGTTTCCCCTCAATCACGGAACAGCTCGGTTAGCGGCAAGGTAAACGGCAGCGCGTCCCCGCCGTCAAGCACGCCGTCCTTGCCGACTTCGTCGATCATCAGGCTGCCACTTTCGGACAGACGGCATACATCGACCGTTTCTTCATCTGGATAGACGATCCAGACGAGTTTAGTGCCGTGTTCCAGATATTTGCGCGCTTTACGCTGCACTTTCCTGAGTGAAGCGGTGGGCGACACGACTTCAACGGCAAGATCGGGAGCGCCTATGAAGTAGCGCTTAGGATACTCCGGATGCCTCCCGAAAGAGATGTAACCGGCGTCTGGGCTGAGGACATTTTTGGGCGACAGTTCAAAACCTGTGTCTGCTCCACCAACATACCCAAGTCGAGCGTCGTCAACATATTGTTGCAGGAAGCGGCCTATGCGAAGTCCAATAACGCCGGATTTTCCACTCGATGGGGACAACTCCTCAATCTCTCCATCGATAAGTTCCAGGAACTTTTCCTCATAGCCGGGCTGCTTTGAAAGTTCCCACAGGTCGTCCGCCGTGTATGCCTTTTCGTGGATGACCATACTTAGCCCTTTCTGCTCGCTCTCATTTTACCAAAGGGCTTTAGCCCGCGAGAAAGCCGCGCCGCGTTAGCGGCTGCGGAGCGTCGCAAGAGCGTTTTAGCAGGTCACTCATCCGCCGGCTGGTCCCACGTGCGGCCATAGTTCACATTCAGTTTGTCCATCACGGCCTGCCCCAGATCAATGTCGCTGATACTGGCAAGCTGCATCAGATAGAGCATGACATCCGCCAGTTCGCCCGCCAGCGATGCCTTGTCAACCGGCTCGTCGCGCCACTGGTAATGTTCCAGCACTTCACTGGCTTCCAGAACGAGCGAAATCGCCAGATTGCGCGGGGTTTGCGGGCGCGGCGAATCAGGCCGGTACCAGCCCTTGCTTTCGACAAAAGCGTGCATCGCGGCAGTCAGCGTGTCCAGATCCATAACACCTCTATGGAAGCGGGCAAATACGGAAAACGGGAGCGGCGGCGCGGTCAGCCGCGTGAGGGGCTAATACGCATTTTTCTCGCGGCGAAGCAAAGTTTGCCAGATAGTACGGATGATGATCTTGATATCCAGCCAGAGAGACCAGTTTTCGACGTACCAGAGGTCATAGGCCGTGCGCTCGGCAATCGAGGTATCCCCGCGCAGGCCGTTCACCTGCGCCCAGCCCGTCATGCCGGCCTTTTCGCGGTGGCGTTCCATGTAGCGCGGAATGCGCTCGCGAAACTCCTGAACATAGACGGGGCGCTCTGGCCGCGGGCCGACGAGGCTCATTTCGCCCAGCAGCACGTTGATTAACTGCGGCACTTCGTCCCAGTTCGTCTTGCGCATGAACGCGCCGGTTCGCGTACGGCGCGGGTCATTTTCTACCGTCCAGCCCGGCCCGGTGGCCTCCGCATCCTGCCGCATGGAACGGAATTTGATCATCTGGAACGGCCGCCCATCCAGCCCCATACGTTCCTGCGTGTAAAAGACCGAACCGGGCGACTCGAGCCGGATGAGGAGCGCGGTCAGCAGCATGAGAGGCGAGAGGAAAATCAAACCCAGCGCGGAGACGACGATATCCATTCCGCGCTTCAGGCTAAGCTTCCAGCCGCGCAGCGCGATATCGCGCACCGTCAGAAGCGGCGTGCCGCCCAGATCGTCGACGTTCAAATCGCCGGCCATATAGGCGAACATGTCCGGATAGATTTTGATGTCTACCCTGCCCCGCTGGCACAGATTCACCAGTTCGACCAACTGGGCGCGCGGCGCGTCCTGAATGGCGATGATCACCTGCTCGATCTGATAGGCGTCGATCAGATATGGCAGCTCAGGATAGGAGCCCAGGATCGGAATGCGGAGCATATGCCCTTTTTTTTCGCCCTTGCAATTACCACACCCACGATTGTGTAACCGAACATTGGGCTGCCCTTTAT
>QGUR01000129.1 GCA_003242205.1 Chloroflexota bacterium
TTTTTTCTGGGCCGGCGTCAAGGTCTCCGGGGTCCCGCCGACTAAGCACAGGTTGACGCCTTCGCGCGCGGTCGGCACAGGCAGATAGCGCGTTGGCCGCAGGTTGGCATAAGCCTGAAGTTCGCGGCGCAGCCGCACGATGGGCGAATAGTATCCTTCAACCGGATAGGAGGGGGACGCCGCCGCGCCAAACAGGACAGCGCCGCATTTACGCGCGAGCTCCAGCGTTTCTTCAGGCAACGGCGTTCCACAGCGTTGAAAGACCTCCCAACCGGCTTCTGCCATGTAAATTTTGACCTGCGGGAAAATACCGCGCAGCACTTCGACAGCCGCCGGGATCACTTCCTTGCCGATGCCGTCGCCTTCGATCACACAGAGGTCGAAAGACACGGTTCCCTCCCTGTATTGTGGCAATGCGCTAAAGATTTTCGACAACAATGCAGCCGCTGGCCCGAGCGGTCGCGGATTGCCACACTTCGTAAAATCGTTTATGGCCTTTTGCGAAAGGGTAATTTTAAGTAAAGAATGCTCTAGTCAGGAGGCGACGAGGTATCACTCGCTTAATGCGTATGCCCCGTTGCTTAATATTCTGTCACCTTTCCCCGACTTTGTCGAGCAGTTCATCTTCTCAATTAGGTAAAAACGATATAATGCCCTGCCTGCGCGCCTGTAGGATCGCCGCTTCAGAAGCGCAGACCAAAGCTGTCGGTCATGCAGATTTGCTGGCTGTCGATGGGAGGCTCGCCCGGCCCCGGCTCCAACCGCCGGTAAGAGCCATCGGGCTGTAACTCCCATGCGTTTACATTGTCCGCCAGACAGGTCATGAGCAGGCGATACACGTTGGCCTGCAGCCGCTCGTCGATAACCGGAAAGACGCACTCGATACGGTTATACAGATTACGCCGCATCAGGTCGGCGCTGCCCAGATACACGCGCTGATCCTGCGGCGCATTCTGAAAGTAGAAAATGCGGCTGTGTTCCAGAAAACGCCCGACGATGCTGCGTACGCGAATACGGTCGCTGATGCCGGGCAAACCGGGTCGCAGACAGCACAACCCGCGCACCAGCAGGTCAATCTCGACGCCCGCCTGCGACGCCTGATAGAGCTTGCTGATCATGACGTCTTCTTCAAGGCTGTTGAGCTTGAAGATAATACGCGCCGGTTTGCCCTGCCGCGCCGCCGCGATTTCGCCGTCGATGAGCGCCACGAGACTCGCCAGCAGATATTCCGGAGCGATGAGCAGGCGGCGATAGCGCGTGTCGGGCGCATAAGCGGTCAGCCGGTTGAAAAGCCGCGAGGCGTCGTCGGCGATTTCCCGGTGACAGGTGAACAGCCCCAGATCGCTATACAGCCGGGCGGTGCTGGCGTTGTAGTTGCCGGTTCCCAGATGCACGTAACGCCGCACGCCGTCGCGTTCCCGCCGTACCACCAGCGCGATTTTGGCATGTGTCTTTACCGGCAGTTCTTCCACGCCGTAGGTGACGTGTACGCCCTGTTCGTCCAGCGCGCGCGCCCATTCCAGATTGTTTTCCTCATCGAATCGCGCCTTGAGTTCGACCAGCACGGCGACCTGTTTATTGTTCTCGCGCGCTTCCATCAATGCCTGAACAACCGGCGAATTTCTGCCAACGCGATACAACGTCGCCTTAATCGCCAGCACGTTCGGGTCCCGCGCCGCCGCCAGAAAAAATGTTTCGACCGGCCCAAACGAATCATACGGATGGTGCACCAGTACGTCGTTGCGGCGAATGGTCTCGAAGATTTCCTCCGCGTTTTCCATCCCGGGAACCGCGCGCGGCACATACACCGGATACTTGAGATCGGGGCGATCAACCGCCATCAGTTCGAATAACGCGCTGGAGCCTAACGCGCCGTCGAGCTGGTAGACATCGCGTTCGGGATTCACCTGAAGCTGGCGGATCAACTGGTTGAGCGTGCGCTTGCTGATCGCTTCGGGCACGCTCAGGCGCACAACCGGGCCAAAACGCCGCTCGCGCAGGCCTTCCTCCACCAACTCGCTGATGTTCTGGTCGTCATCTTCCTGTTCGAATTCGTAGTCGATATCGGCGTTGCGCGTAATACGAAACGGCGCATGTTCGACCACGCACATACCGGGGAACAGCATGTCCAGATTGTCGGCGATCACGTCTTCGAGCCACACGAACGTATTGGGTGACCGTTCTCCCGCATAGCGCGCCAGCACCTCATCGAGCGAAACCAGGCGCGGCAGGACATCGGGAACCTTCAGCCGCACGAACTCGAGATCGTCTTCATCGTCATCTCCCACGCGCCTGAGCCACATGGCCAGATTCAGGCTGAGATTGGAAATAAAAGGAAAGGGCCGGGCGCGATCCACCGCCAGCGGCGTGAGCACCGGAAAAACTTCCTCGCAAAAGTACGTTCGCAGCGCCTCGCGGCGTGCCTGTTCAAGCGTTGCGGTTTCGACGATACGAATGCCCGCCTCTGCAAGACCCGCGAGCACTTCACGCATGAGCGCCCGCTGCTCGATCAGCAGCTCCATCGTCCGCACGCGAATCTCGTTCAGAAGCTGCGCCGGGGTATACCCATCGGGGCGTGTCTGGATAATGCCGAGTTTCGCCTTGTTATGAAACCAGGCGACACGCACCATGAAGAACTCGTCCAGATTGTTGCTGAAAATCGCCAGAAATTTGGCGCGCTCCAGCAGCGGCAGCGTCTTGTCTCTGGCCTGCGCCAGCACCCGGCGATTGAATTCCAGCCAGCTTAGCTCGCGATTGATATAATTGTCCGGACCCAGTGCCGGTAAATCATCGGTTTCGAGCCGTGGTTTCATGGAAATTTAAAATCTTTCAGGCAGCCCGCTGGCCTTCATATTAAGACAAGCCCGTATGCCTGTAAAGCCCACCGCAGCCGAACGCTTTTCAAAGGGAACAACATGCCAACCCATGACGAACGCGCTAGCATGATCGCCCGCATTCGCGCTTTTCCAGCCGATCTGGAAGCGGCGATTGACCGGCTCTCCGACGAACAGCTTGATTTTACGCCTGCCCCCGGTGAATGGTCGATCCGCCAGATTGTGCATCATCTGGGCGACGCTCACATGAACGGCATGGTGCGGATGAAATGGGCGCTGACGGAAGACAACCCGACGATTAAACCCTACGATCAGGCCGGCTTCGCCACGCTGGGCGACAGCCGTGCGCCGCTGGACATGTCATTACAGCTTCTGCGCGGGCTGCACGAACGCTGGGCAGTCTTAATGGAATCGCTCGATGAAGCGCAGTGGGCGCGGCCTCTGGTTCATCCACAGAACGGCCCGATGACCGTCGAAACGCTCCTGCGTATCTACGCCGATCATTGCGACAACCACCTGCGTCAGATCGAGCAGAACAAGGCGGCCATGGGCGGTTAAACGGTGGGCAGGCGCAAACCAGCGCTGCCTTTAATCCCACCCCGGCAGCGGGTAAAATCCGCGGCATGATCGAAGAACAAACGCTGACGCATCACTGGCCCGTCTACGGGCATGACTGGGCCGTGCACCATTTACGCAAGAGCATGGCCAACCGGCGCGTTCGCCACGGTTACCTGATTATCGGGCCGGAGTCGGTCGGCAAGGAAACGCTGGCGCGCGCATTTGCCATGGCGCTCAACTGTCAGGACCCGGACGGCGAAAAGCATCCGTGTGGAGTCTGCCGGTCGTGCGCGCTCATCCTCTCCGGCAACCATCCGGACCTGATCTATTCCGAAACCGATCCGAATACCGGCGTGCTGAAAATCGAAGAACTGCGCTCGGTGATGAACCGGCTGGCGCTCAAACCATTTGAGGGGCGCTTTCGCATCGCCATCCTGCGAGACTTCGATCATGCCCAGCCACGCGCTCAGGACGCGCTGCTCAAGACCCTCGAAGAGCCGCCGCCACAGGCGTTGCTGATCCTGCTGTCGCAGTCGTTGGAAGCGCTGCTGCCAACGATTACCAGCCGGGCGCAGCGCTTGCATCTGCGCTCCGTCCCGGCGACGGTCATTCGCGATGTGCTGATCGAGCATTATGGAGCAGAACCGGAACAGGCGACCCTGCTGGCGCGCCTGAGCGGCGGGCGGCTGGGCTGGGCCATCAGCGCATTGCAGGACCCGACCCGGCTGGAACAGCGAAGCCAGGCGCTCGATCTGCTGGAGGCCTGCCTCGAACAGAACCGGAACGCACGCTTCAAACTGGCGGAAGAACTCGCGAGGGACAAACAAACGCTCGGCGCAGTGCTCGAACTATGGCAGACCTACTGGCGCGATCTCGTCCTGCTATGCGAAGGCAGCCGGCTTGCCCCGGCCAATTATGACCGTGCCGACCGGCTGGAGCGGCTGGCGGGCCGGCTTCAGCCCGACGAGGCGCTGGCCGCGCTGCGCGCCACGAGCGACCTGCTCAAATCGCTCAGCCTCAACATCAATGCTCGCCTTGCGCTGGAAGTGATGTTCCTCGACTATCCGGGATTGCCCGGCAGATCATGAGTGAAAGCCAAAAACGCGCTCAGAGAGCGCGTTAGAACAGCCATACATTCGGACACCCGGAACGGGAAGAGACGGTACGAGGGCCTAGCGTGGTTCGACAGTGAAGCGAACTGCTGTGCGTTCCTGACCGTCGATATCGACTTCGGTAAAGTACGGCGTGCACACGATGTCGATGTCATCCCCGGTTAGATAGCCCCGGGCAATTGCCAGCGCCTTGACCGCCTGGTTCACTGCGCCAGCACCTATAGCCTGAACTTCTGCAAAACGGTGTTCGCGAATAACCGCCGCAATAGCGCCGGCAACCGCCGTCGAGCGAGATTTTGCAGAGACTTTGATCACGTCCGGACGCGATGGATCGGCATTCATATAGGTCTCCACGAAGTCGTCGGGTTGCGTTTCATGCCTGGGGATGTTGTTGAATAGATCACTCATGTTACACCGTTCGTTCGATAGGTGCCGATAGGTGTCGAAATAAAATCCTTAACTATCGAGGATTATACACACTTTCTCGCCCGGAGTCTATACGACGTGATTAATGTCGTTATACTGCCCGAATGGTTAGAAAGGCGATACGATTCCCGCCTGTAAAGAGCGATTCTGCACGAAACGTGCAGGTTTTATCCCAATGTTAAAAAAGTCGCCGTTCACAAAACTCTAAGCATTTGCTCGACCGGATATCCCAGGTTATCCCAAATCAAGGCGGGAGCTTCGCGTCGGAAGTCGTGTTTCCGGGGCGGATATCCCAGAAAAAACTCGCGCCATATATCCCAAATTGGCGCCAGAATCGGCATGCCGATATCCCAACCTTAAAAAGTCAAATCTTTTAAGGTTATGAGCGCCGGATTCGGTTGAGTCCTTTCCGGGGGCGCTATATACTCATAGACAGACACAGACATCAAGCGGCAGCACCGCCCCAGTACCCAACCAGAGGCCACCACCCTCTGGGCACAACACAAACGACTTCAGTGTCATACATTGTCGGTCACCAGGGAAACGGTCCCTGGGTGAGTAGTCATTGCTTTCTTTCGCCGGAAGGTCTTGGACCTTTAAGCCATTGGATGAATGCCTGTGAACCCGAAAGACGCCTGGAACGCTGCGTACACTCAACTGGAGATGCAGCTCGACCGCGCCAGCTTCGATACCTGGCTGCGCGACGCCGTGCTGCTGAAGTGCGAAGGCGACGTCTTTGTCATCGGTGTCCGCAATGGCTATGCGCGCGATATGCTGCAACACCGGCTTTACCGGAACGTGCGACGTATCCTGAGCGACATCTATGGGCAAAGCGTCGAGCTTCGTTTCGAAGTCCGCCGTTCTGAAACGGCCAAGTCGGAAATGCCGCCACAGGCTGAAATGCCCCTGTTCCGCCTGCTTGCCCAGCAGGAAAGCCATGAAGAACCCCCGGCCCCGCTACACCAGCAGGTAGCCCGACCGCAGCGGCCCGACCTGCCGGAATGCGAGCTCAACCCGCGCTACACTTTCGACCGTTTCGTCGTCGGCGCGGAAAATCCGATGGTCTATCCGGCAGCGCGCGCCGTGGCTGAACGCCCCGGCATGGCCTACAACCCGTTCATGATCTATGGCGGCGTCGGTCTGGGAAAAACGCACCTGCTGCAGGCTATCGCTCACGAGTGCCGCGCGCGGGGCCTGCGCGTGATCTACATTTCCTCCGAAGCATTCACCAACGACCTGATCGACGCGATTCGCCAGCGCACGACCGCCATGTTCCGGGAAAAGTACCGCTCTGCCGATGTGCTGCTGGTGGACGATATTCAGTTCATTGCCGGAAAAGACAACACGCAGGAAGAGTTTTTCCACACCTTCAACGCGCTGCACATGTTCAACAAGCAGATCGTTCTGGCAGCAGATCGCCATCCATCGCAGCTTGAAGGTGTTGTCGACCGCCTGCGCTCGCGTTTCCAAAGCGGCCTGCTGGCCGACGTGCAGATCCCGGAATTTGAAACGCGGGTCGCCATTCTGCGTATGTGGGCTGGCGAACGTGGCATTCACCTGCCCGCTGCGGTCTGCGAAGCCTTGGCCAACCGGGCGCGCACGAATATCCGCGAGCTGGAAAGCGTCTTTAATCAGGTGGTCGCCATGGCCCAGTTATCGCGCCAGCCGCTGGACGTGGAAACCGTCGAGGCTGCACTGGACGGCTATCGCAAGCCGCGCAACCACGTCACGCTCGCGCAGGTGCTCGATATCACGGCCCGGCACCACGGTCTTTCTGTCGAGGATCTGATCGGGCCGCGGCGCAACGGCCCGCTCAATCAGGCGCGTCAGATCGCCATGTATCTGGCGCGGGAAGTAACCGGGGCGTCGCTGCCACAGATCGGCGAAGCGTTTGGCGGGCGCAAGCACAGCACGGTGCTGCATCACTGCAATAAGATCGCCAACGATCTGGCCGAAGACGAACTGCTGCGCAACGTCGTCAGCACGCTGCGCGACCGGCTCTGCACCGGTGACTGCTAAAGCCATCTCGACAAACGAAGCGCCCTTCGGGGCGCTTTTTTGTTGGCCGGCGCTTCTTATGCATTTCCTACATTTTGTATAAACAGTTTTTACGCAGCCCGCTTATAAGCATAGACAAAGGCAGATGAGGTTTAGACAGTTAGTTCGGCTGGAGGAGTAGAGATGACGGTTGTACGCTGGAGTCCATTCCGTGAGCTGGCGGCAATGCAAAACATGGTTGACCGCCTCTTCTACGACACGTTGCGCGAAACCGTCCGGGAAGTACAGGACGATGATCAGACGCTTGGGGTAGACATTCACGAAAGCCCGACCGGCTACACCATTATGGCCAACCTCCCCGGCGTCAACCCGGATGACATTGAAATCCGCTACGAAAACCAGATTCTGACCATCTCGGCGGAAATTCCCAAGCAGGAAGTGGGCAATGGCGCTAAGGCGTTGCTGATCGAACGCCCGACCGGCCAGTTCACCCGCCGCCTGCAAATTCCGCGGAACATCGACTTCAACGCCGCCGACGCACGTTATGAGAACGGCGTGCTGACGCTGACACTGCCGCTGCATCCTGAAGCACAGCCCAAGATTCTCACGGTTCGCACGGCCAACGGGGCCAAAGAACCGGAGCCGGTACAGAGCTAGGCATAAGCTGCTTCACACATCGCCGGGCGAATGCCCGGCTTTTTGTTTTCTGGCGGCAACGGGCAGAACCCTATACACTTTACCAGCGCATCGCAACAGCCTTAATAATCATGGTAACATGGAGGCAGATGCTGATACGCACAAGGAGACATGGCAATGAAACGATGGGCGCAATTCCTGACCGTATTGGCGGCGTTTCTTCTCCTTACCCCTGTCGTCCAAGCGCAGGATGCCCCGCCGCAGATTAATGATGCACTGGCTGATCTGAGCACCCGGCTGGGCCGGGTTGTGACCCTTGAAACGATTGATGCCTGGCGCTATGTCGTCGACCGTTATACGGACACCGCGCTTGGATGCCCGCTCGTCACACCACAACCGGTCCCCGAAGGAATCATCGGTTACAGGTTCGAACTGGTAGTTGATGGCATCACCTATGACTACCGCGTGTCGACCGACCGCACGATTCTGTTCCCGTGCGACGCCAATCTGCTGCAAACGCCTCCAGACGCGGCCACGACGCCCGTCATACCAGACACACCTGACGTCGCACTCACGCCCGAAACGGGCGAAGCCTGCCCGCCTAACTTTGAAGGCCTGCTCCCGCCCCGGCTGGCTCCCAACACCAGCGCCGAGGTCATCGGCGCGGCTCCCAGCCGCCTGCGTAATAGCCCCTCGCTGGCAGGGACACAGATCGATCTGATCAATCCCGGTGTGGTGGTCGATGTGACCGGCGGGCCGATCTGTGCCGATGAATATGTCTGGTGGCAGGTCATCGCCGAAGGGCGGTCGGGCTGGATGGCGGAAGGCGCGCTGCCCGATGCGTACTTCCTTGCGCCGATGACGGAGACGCCGACCGTCGCGCCGGCGCTTACGCCGGAGACGACCACGCCGCCTGAACCGGGCGAGGTTGTGATCATCGAAAGCGGCGACCTGCCGGAACTGGCCGCAGCCCTTAACAATCGCACGCTGACCACCTTCGATATCGGCCCGGATTTCTCGCTGGCCGAACGGACAGTCGTCGATACGATCGCAGTTGAATTTGGCCCGGCGCTGCTCGATCTCCAATGGAGCCCGGACGGACGGTATCTGGCATATGTCGTGCGCGAGGGTGACGATGCCTACAGTCTTTACCTGACGGACATTGCCGGTAGCGAACCCATCGCGCTCGCCAACGACGTCTACTTCCCGCTGAAGGTCACTTTCAGCCTGGACAGCACCGAGGTGCTCTATCCGGTCGCTAGTTCTGACACGATGCAGGTCAGCGAGGAGGGCATCACGATCAATGTCTACAGCCAGAGCGTGACCGGCGAGTCCGGGCGCTCGCTGCGTGGCTCGTTCACATTCGGCGGTGGCTGTGGCGGCGGCTCGTCGTTCCCCGGCGACCACGTCTACTGGTGGGATGCCGGCTCGAACGGGCGTCCGCTCGTCTTCGAGAACACGCCCGCCGGCATTGTGCATTCGACCAATTGCACCGGGAGCGGCACGGCGCTGCTCGATCTGGAAACCGGCGAGTCCATCGAAATCGGCTCCGACCTCAGTCGCGTGGACGTTTCGCCCGATGGCCGGCAACTGGTTGGCGTGCGCGTGGACGATATGGCAACGAACGCCGGTGTGATCATGCTGGTCGACCTGGCGACGCTGGAACTGATGCCGCTGGGCGCGGTCGCGCAGCCCGATCAGGTCGCCTGGGCCAGCCCGACGATTATCTACTACAGCGTCCGCACGCCGACCGGCGACATCGTGCCCGGAAGCGACAGCCAGATCGTCAGCAACGCCGGGATGATCGAAGGCGTGCCCGTATATGAGGCAGCGCTTCACCGTATCGACCTCGAAGCAACCACCGACGCGGAAATCTGGCGCGGTTCGGGCTACGGGATCAGCCGGCTGTACGCCGCGCCGGACGGTTCGGGGCTGTACTTCAATCTGGTTCCCAACGGCGACGCCTGGGTCGAAGCCCTGAACGCCGGGACGATTACCTTCAGTTCGCCGCAGAGTGAGCAGGAAGCCTTTTTCTACCCGACCCTGTACCGGCTGGTGCTCGAAACCGGCGATGTGGAAGTTATCGCCGAAGGACTGCTCAATCCGGCGTTCAACGATGCCGCCTTTATGGACAGCGAACTCACCGCCGGCTAGCGCTTCGCCCGACAATCGGCGGTAACCACAGATGAGAGCGCCGGGGCGATCAATTGACCGCTCCAGCGCTCTCCCACGCCTAGCCGCCTTCAACGAACCGCCATTGCCAAAAAACGATTATCTCCGATGCGACCGCTACGTCATGGCCGGAGCGCCACTAGGACCTTTTCCGGTTCGCGAACATAGATGCGCGCTTCGTAGTCCTGGCCGTTCCACTCGCCCGACCACTCGTAGACCTGTTCGTACCCACGTGATGCCAGATAGTCGCTCTGATACAGTGAGACCGGCAACATGGCCGTAATCGGTTCAATGTTGTCGTAGATGACGACATCCGCGTTCACTTCATCCCAAATTTCAGGCCCCACGGTATCCGCGATGGCCATACGCTCGTCATCGGCAACCGCCGTACCACCGATCACCTGCCGCTGGCTGGTCCAGAGATAGTAAGTGGACGTGAACGTATAGTCGGTGAGCCAGAGATAAGCGTGACTTGGCGCGAGGATTTTCGCATCGGGCGCGATATGTTCCCGCACCCACGCGACCGCAGGCGGCGTTGGCAAATGCAGCGGTTTGCCCTGCATGACACTCGCTAATGACGGCCCCAGATTGACGCTCAGCACAAAGCCGAGCGCCATCGTGACGAGCGCGAAATCACGAGTGATAAATGGGTTGCGCGGCTCCGGCAAGCGGCGCAACCCGAAGCTGAGCACGCTGCCAGCCATCAGGCCCAACACAGGCGTCATCTGGCGAATGTAGTTACTGAAAATTTCATTCTGCACCGCGCCCAGCGCCAGATACATCATGACAAACCAGAAAAACAGCTTGAGATCAACCAATCTGCGCCGCATCAGACAGCCGACGATCGCCATAACAAACAAATACCACTCCACGGCGGAATACCCCCCGGCCACCACAAAATGCAACAGCGATCGCAGCAGGATCATGTGTGGCGACAGATCGGGCATGCTGCGGCTTTTCAGAACTTCTACGTAATTCGCCTGATCAGGCGCATATTGAAACAAATAGTAGATCCCGAACGCGATGACGATACCCGCGAGAAAGAAGCCGGCACAAGCGAGGTAACGCATGCGCTGTTTCGAGCGGCTGGCGAGTAAATGAGGAATGTACAAACCGGCCAGGCACGCCAGCGCTAATGGCGCGCCGTGAAGATGAATAAGCACACTTGCGCCGCATACAAAGCCCGCCAGCAGATGTAGCCCGCCGTGATCGCGTTTCAGCGCTTCCGTGTGCAACCACACGCCCGCCGCGATGGCAGCAGCGAGCGCGCCATCATGGCGAATCAGCGCGTTGTGAAGGGTAATTGTGCTGGCGAACAGCACCGCGGCAGACAGCCAGGCCGTGCGCTGGTCAAACCAGTTGCGCGCTGCCAGAAAGACAAACAGGATCAATGCGCTGTTAAGCAGCAGGTAGTGGAACAGCCGAACGTTCCAGAATTCGGGGCCGGTGATGCTGATCCACAAGGCCGGTAGCGGGAAAAACCAGCTCAGCGAATAGGCGGGAGCACCGGTGCTCTGCTCCATAATCAGGTCGCTAAGGTAGCCGTCGCGCAAAAAGCTAATTGCAAAGCCAAGATTCCAGGCCTCATCCACGTAAAAGGGCGTTGGATAATGTGAGAGCGAAAGCAGGCGGATCACGATGATTACCGCAATCAGGAGAATAATCGCGAAAGTGACCGGTCTGCTGACGCTCACTGGCTGCCAGAACATGTGTCGCAGGCGAAAGCTGATCCCCGCTAATGCCAGTGCGCTTACGACCGCAAAGACGGGAGCAGTAGCAATCGTGATACCGATGATCACGGCAGCGACCAGCGAACTGCCGATGAGCAGCCATTGCGCGGACGTGCTATTCACCGGAACCTCCGTTTGGAAGCCCTCAGCTTTAGCTGTGGGGAGGAAAAACGGTGGCGCACAAGCGCCAGTTGCACAATCCGATCATTTGTGTTACCCTTTCATGTATGAAACTCATCGCACAGGCCAAGCTGCTGCCCGACGATGAACAACGGGCGTACCTTCTGCAAACGCTGGAACAGGCCAACGCCCTTTGCAACTGGCTCAGTGAACAGGCGTGGCAACTGAAAAAGTTTCGCCGTTTCGATTTGCAAGCCGCCTGTTACTACGCGGCACGGGAACGCAGCGGACTGTCGGCGCAAATGGTCATTCGCTGTATTGCCAAGGTTGCGGACG
>QGUR01000130.1 GCA_003242205.1 Chloroflexota bacterium
TGCGCCCCACCCGATTCTCTCTTATTCTTTTCCGGCGGCGCGTCAAGTTTTTATAAGAGACGCGTCCATTCCGTCGCCAGTTGTGGCGTGAGCGCGGTCGAGTCTTCATTCCAGCTCACGAGCGTCGACCAGATCTTCGCCAGCCAGGTACGACCCGCCGTGTCCATATAAGGCCGAACCTGCGGCGCGCCACCCGGCCCGACATCAAAAGCGCCGATCAGGACATTTTCGCCTGCGTCCTGCGCCTGCAGCGTGCCAAACGAGAGCGACGCGACAAGCACGACAAGAAGAAATATTCCAATACGTTTCTGCATGGTCTTGTCTCCTCTAGTTTCCGGAAAACATCCAGTTCACTTCAGGTTGCGTCTGCCTCTCATCACCTCGCTTTCCGTGTGCATGTGGGATGGTATGCCGCCGGCGTTCAGCGGCCCAGATAGCCAAGCTTGGCAGAGATGAGCCGGCCAGCCCAGCAGATGGCTTCTGCCAGTTCCCGGTCGCGCTCTGGAAACACGCGCGAAATGGGGCCGGAAATGCTGACGGCAGCGACGACTTCCCCGGAATAATCGCGGACAGGCGCGGCAACACAGCGGACGCCGATTTCGACTTCTTCATCGTCGATTGCAAATTGACGCTCGCGGATCGTCGCCAGTTCGCGCTCCAGCTCTTCCACGCTGGTGATGGTATGCGGCGTGAAGCGCCGCAACCCGCGCCGGGAGACCACCTCGCGCCAGCCATCCTGCGGCAGAAAGGCCAGCAGCACCTTGCCCAGAGCCGTACAGTGTGCGGGCGCGCGTTTGCCGATCCGCGTATACATGCCCTGCGTGTGCAGCCCTTCAATGCGGTCGATGTAGACGATCTCGCCATCGTTGAGGACGGCGAGATGCACCGTCTCATTGACCTGCTGCATCAGCGCCTTCATGACCGGCATGGCCTGCATGCCAAGATTCATGTGGCCGATCACCGCGCCGCGAAGCTGTAAGGTTTTCAGGCCAAGTGTATACCTGCGTGAATGCGGGTCGCGCTCGACATACTCCAGTTGCACCAACGTGTCGAGCAGGCGGTGCGTCGTTCCGAGCGGCAGACCGCTCATACGCGCCAGATCAGAAATAGCGAGAAAATCGTCGGCGCTCCCAAGCAGTTCCAGCAATCTGAATGCTCGTTCGACCGACTGTACGCCAGCAACCATAAGTCCATCTCAGATAAATATTTTTTTGCTATGTGGAAACTTAACGCAGCTTGTGGCAGAGCGTCAAATGGTTTTTCCACATAATGGAAAAGAATTGCTGCTATGGCGATGGTAGCAATCGCGGCTCGCGCGACAGCTAGAGTACAGCGGCGTCGTATTCCACCCAGGCCGTGTTAAACGAAAAATCCTCGAATGAGGGATCGGGAAGCGGTAGACCGAGAACGCGCGACGCCAGGATTTCACCCGCCGCGGGCGCGGTCATAATGCCGTGGCCGACATGAGCGACGGAAACGAACAAGCCTTCGAGCGCCGGATGCGCGTCGATGATCGCGCGTTCGCTTTCATAGGGCTGGCGCTGGCCATCGTCCAGAATACGATAGGCGGCGCTGCCATCGCGCGATACGTAGTAGCCGATGTTGTGGTGCAGACTGCGGAGATAGCGCCCGTCGGCAAACCCTTCACCGGCGCGGTGGCCAAACTGCCGCGCCAGCAGCGCCAGCGTGATCGACGGAAAACGCGGATCTTTTAGCGGCTCGACCGGGAACACGGGTTCCACCAGAGCGTCCCCGCCATCATTACGGTATGGTTCCAGACTGCCCTTTGCCCGCCAGGCGTATTCCCAGCCGAAAATCGCGCCGGAACCGGCTTCCGGGCGCACATGCGGAAATGGCGGCGCGCCGATGATCATTGGCGCGTGACCGGGAAACGTTTCATGTCGCCAGCCCGTCGTGAAGCTCTGCCTCGGCCTGACGACGATGGGCAGATCGACGCCCGCCGTCCGCGCAATCGCACCGGATCGCGCTCCGGCGGCAATGACGACAGCCGGCGCGGCGATGAACCCTGCCGGAGTCTGTACGCCAAGGACTTTGCCGCCGCCGGCACAGACCGAGACATCCGGAACGCCGAGCAGGATGCGGGCATTGCCGGCGCTCTGCGCGAAACGATAGATCAATGCGTTCGAGTCCAGCCACCCGGCGACCGGGTCGTATTTCGCCGCAATGACGCTCTTGCCAAGCCAGGGAAAACGGTAGACCACTTCGTCCGCATCGAGATATTCGATATGGTTCAGGCCCAGTTCGTGCAGGCGGGCGACATCGGCGCGCAAGGTCGCCGCATGTGCCTCGTTCATGGCGCAGAACAGATAGCCCTGCTCGCGTAGCGCCAGCGCCTGCCCCGCGCCTTCGCCCAGATATTCATCGGCCTGATGAAAAACCTCGACGCTGCGCTCCATCTGCTTCGCCATGCATACGGCAGGCCAGCAGGTCCGGTAACACTCCAGCGACGCCAGCGAACTGCCCGCCCCCAGCCGGTCGCTCGCTTCGATCAACACGAGCCGCAGATACGGGGCAAGACGGTGGAGCGCCCAGATGGCAGCAGTTCCGGCAGGCCCACCGCCGATGACGATGACATCGGCAGTGGGCGGCAGGTCGTCAGGGCCGGGCTGAACGACAAAGCGGGAAGCGGTCATGGATGAACCTCTCCTGGCGCGGCGATGCGTAAAAGCTAACGCGCTTCGCCGGAGCGATCAAGCAACGTCTACGTCACCCCAATGGAGCCATGATCGCCTCAAGCTCGGAGAGTGGAATTTCGACCTGTTGCGGCCCGTAAACATAGGGCGCAACCTGATAGGGATCGAAATAGAAAATGACGCTGTCTTCGGTCAGGACGAAGTTACGATAATTGGCCGAATCCATCGATGCGCCATCGCGAATCCAACTCTCCTCCAGATCGGGCAGCTTCTCGATCAACTGCGCCTGCGCGATTGGCGCGATGATCGCCAGCGGATTGTTTTCGGGCGGAAAGACCTGATTGAAACCGAGTTGAATGCCGTTCTCCAGATCGAAGGTCATCGTCTTGAAGAACGAGTTTGGATGCGCGCCGCCGGTATAGTTTGAAACAGTCAGCAGCAGGCTGGCAATCGTGTCCGAGTGATAGAAGACATCGCTGGAAATGTCGAGGTAAAAATTCATGACACGCCCGGCGGGATAGAGCGTATCGGTGCCGAGTGCGAGGATTTCCTCGCGCTGTTCGCGCACAAATTCATCAACCGCATATTCGATGGCCGGCAGCTGCGCGGCCAGTTCCACCGGATACTCGACGTTCATCTCGATGATGGTCGTCGCCTTGCACGCAGCTTCTTCCGCATCCCAGACGCCGCCCTTGGACAAACAGAAGTCTTCGAGCGAACCGCTCTGAGCGCTGGCAGCGCCAGAGGATAACAGGCAAACGGCCAGCGCAAACGAAGCACTCCAACGCAGCAAGCGAAACATTATCATCTCCTTTTCGAACGTTCGTTGACTGACAGGAACAGTAGCGAAGAGAGCGAGGCCTGTCAATCGAACCACGTGCTGGTCGCAAGCTGCCAGCGATTAGTTAATGTACGGGCTGTCGATTTGCAGGTACAATTACGGTTGTGGTAAATGTCATATCGCGCCTCCGATAGTTTTTAGTCTGGCACTTAGAGCCGATCCACTTTCTCTGTTTTCACTCACAGCCTGGACCCGCAACCACATTAGCTGTACCAGGAACCGAAAGCTTTCGAACCCGTAATGATGAAATCACTTCTGCGCTATTTAGCGCACGTCGGTCAGATCCTGCTGGCCATTGCAGCAGGCCAGTGGTTTTTCGCGCGGAGAACCTGGCAACGTCAGGTTATCGTGGGGGATAACGAGCGCATCTTTCGTTCGCTGGTCAATAACCTGCCGGGTATCGTCTTCGCGCTGGACGAACACGGGGTCATCCTGCTGGTCGGCGGCAGCGGCCTTAAAGCCATCGGCGTTGACGCGGCCCGTTTTATTGGCCGGCACGTCAGTGACCTGTATCACAATTTCCCGAACATTCTGGAGGACTTCCAGCGGGCGCTGGCCGGCGAAACCTTGCTGTCGAGCATTGAGATGGTCGGGCTGACGTTTGACGTCTGGTATTCGCCGCTGCGCGATGAAGCCGATGGCAAGATTTGCGGCGTCATCGGCATTGCCACCGATGTCACGGAGCGACGCCGCGCCGAAGACCTGCTGCAATATCAGGCCAGCCTGCTACACAGCGTTTCGGACGCCATCATCGCCATCGATATGTCGTTCCGGGTTCAAAACTGGAATGAGGCCGCGGAACAGCTTTATGGCTGGCAAATGGATGAGGCTTGCGGGCGGCAGCTTCAGGACCTGATCGTGACCGAAAAGCCACACGCGTGGGAAAACGAACTGATGCGCCAGACGACCGAACACGGCTTCTGGAAAGGCGAGGTTCGACAGCGCCGGAAAGACGGGGCCGAAATCGTGGCGCTCATCTCAGCCTCCATATTGATCGACAACGACGGCAACTCGATGGGGCTTGTCATCCTAAGCCGCGACATCACCGAACTGAAACGCGCTGAAGAACAGGCATTGGAACTGGCGGTCGAACGCGAGCGTATTCGCATGTTGCGCGACTTCATCGGCGACGCCTCGCACGATTTTCGCACGCCGCTGTCCGCCATCCACACCAGTGTTTATCTGCTGAAAAAGAAACAGCCCGAACTGGCACAACAGCCACATCTCGACGTTATCGAATCGCAGACCAAACAGCTTAGCCGGTTGGTAGACGACTTGCTCACGCTGTCACGTCTGGACAGCACAACGGATTTTGAATTCAAACGGGCAGACATCACTGCCTTCACACGCGACGTCGTGGTCGCGCTGCGACCGCTGGCCGAAACACGCAATCACAACCTGATCCTGGAAACGACGAGTGTTCCGATTTTTGCCTACATCGACGCGCAGGAACTACGCCGCGCCGTGTCCGGCATTATTGTCAATGCGATCAACTACACACCGCGCGGCGGCATGATTTCAGTAAGCACCGAAGCGAACTCGGAACGGGTCGCCATTCGTATCAAAGACAGCGGTATCGGTATCGCGAGTGAGGATCTGCCGCGCATCTTCGACCGCTTCTACCGGGTCGACAAAGCGCGGGCCGTGGAAACCGGCGGGACGGGACTCGGTCTGGCGATTGCCAGCAAAATCGTGAGCGTTCATCGCGGCGAGATCACGGTCGAAAGCAGCCCCGGGAACGGCAGCGTCTTCACAATCTGGCTGCCGCTTGCCGAAAGAGCCGGTTAATCCAGTTGGTCTTGCAGCCAGCGTCCAAAGCGGGCATAGACCGAATGCGCCGCCCACGCTTCCCATAGCCGGGCACGCTCGTCCGGCAGCATGGCCGAAAGTGGCTTGTCGTAACCATCCGGAATGAAGATGCGCCAGAGCGCCGACCATGCCTCGGGACACGGCGTCTGATCGGCGAAATCGGCCAATAGCCCCTGCCCGTCCTGCTCGACAAAACTGGATAAACGGCCAGACGCATCTACGTAGACGAGCGCATTCACAAACCGGCACCGCCGTGAGTGGTGTGGCTGGACGAGGCTTAGCAACCCCTCAATCCCGATCGTACGCAAAACATATTTCGTGTACGGCCCCGGAAAGCCACCGAGGGCATCAATGCTGAAGCCGGTGTCATCGATAATGACGGGTGCGTTCGCCAGCTTGAACGCTTCCAGCGCCTTGATGCGGGCGACCTCCTCAACCGTGTCCGCCTGCGGTTCGATCAGAGCTGCGTGCAGGTGTCGCACCTCGATCCCAAATCGAGCGAGATGGGCCGTAATCGCGCCAACCTTATCCGGGTTTGTCGTAACCAGAGTTATCTGCTGCGCCATGGAAAATATCAATCCGTGAACATGCGACAACAATGAAATTCGTGAAAAACCTGTGAAAGTTAAATGTTTTAATGTACTACAGCCACCAAACAGGTATAGTGAATTGAGGAACGATTGCGCCGATTGATCTTACCCAACCGGCTGCCAAACTGCATGTATCCAGGGAGAAAGCCTTCATGTTTGAACTTGTCGACGACCTGAGCACCGAGGATCTCGAAACGTGGCTCAGCGAGATGACAGCGCCCGTCGAGTATCTCGGCGATGGCGCGTTTGCAGTGACCGCTTCTTTGATCCCATGTGACGAGCCGGGTTCTGACGTCGACAAAGTTGACATTGTCAAGGACAATAAAGTCATTGAAGGTGTTATCTAGCGCTTATTCTTCGCTTGGTGAGAGTCTCCATCGCGCTTGACCCGCCGCCAGAAGCGGAAGCGCAACCGGAAAGTCAATTCGGAAGGATTCGCTGTGGGCATTAGAGTCGAATGGGATAATGACGAAAAAACGGTCATCCGCTACGTCTACGAAGAACGCTGGACGTGGGAGGATCTTCATTATGCGCGCAGCCAGGTGCGTGAATGGCTGGACACCGTTGACCACCGGGTAGACGTTATTGTCGATGTGCGAAATTCCCGTCTGGTACCCAACGGCGTGCTGGCGCAAGGACGGATGTTCGCCTCCAACGCCCCTATCGCCCACCGCAATGAGGGGCATACGATTGTCGTCGGCGCGAACAGCCTGATGCGTTCCATGTTTGAGATGTTTGGTAAGGTTTACAGCCGGCTGTCCGACAAACTAGAGCTTGAGTTTGCTAGTTCGCTTGAAGAAGCTCGGGAAAAACTGCGTCGCTATCAGGAATCGGCCGGTTAGGCAGCGCCTTCTCGACAATCCGGTAGAAAAACAGGGGCGATATGCTAAGACCACATCGCCCCTGTTACTTGGAACACCTGAAAACGCCTAATTCAACTCGCCGTGTGGTTCGGCGTCCTGTTCCATCGTTTCCGGCCAGACGACACTCGGAAGCGGATAGCACAAGTCTTCAAATTTCTTCGTCAGGCCAACGACCGTTTCACTGTTGCTGGCGTAAAACTGCTTCAACCGCACAAGTTCATTCCGGTGCAGTTCCGTGTAATTGCGCCCCGGATCCTGATGGTTATAGAGATAGTCGTACAGAATGCGGCGTAGCGCCCTTTGCGAGAGCACCAGCGGCGAGACGACTGTCAGATAAATGCGATCGTTGCCTTCCAGCAATGTCGGCAGGCCAATGCGCGAATACATGCGGTTGAAAGCGATCAGAATATCAAGCCGCCGGAGCGAGCGATCGCCGTAATACATCTCGACCATGTCTTCCCACGTCGGGGGACGCCCGTGACGCAGGCCAAAGTCAAATGCCAGCTTGAGCAGGTAGTCGTACGGGTTGCCTGAATTGACGTCATAGTAGACGGTATGCTCAGGCTCACCAGAAGTCGGATTGAGCGGGCGCAGCAGGCGGCGGTCGAGTTCGTCGGTGATGTACGACGAGTCGCCATAGAACCGCACAGCGATGCGCCGCTCGTTATAGACCTTCAGCAACGCCGGATGCCGGATAAGCGCTTCGATACCTTTTATCAGAAATTTATGTGCCGTCTGCTCACGCTTGCCCTGCTCGGCGGAATAAACCGGGACAAACATACGTTTCAGGCCATGCGCCGCCAGCATATCGAGCAGCGAGGCGAAATTGACCAGCACCGTTTCCAGATAATGCGGCAAGTAGCTGTTGTCGCGCGGCGGCGCATCGAAATATTTGCTGATGTACCAGCGCCGCGTGCCGTTCAAAAGAAGCGAGATACTGAGATCGCGCGGCTCGACAAGCTCCCGAATCGCATCGTCGGGAAGGTTTAGAAACGTGTGTTCATCGGGGACGTTGAGGGCGACCATACGTTATTCCGCTCAATCAGATAAAGGGCACCCACGTAGCGGATGCCGCACACTTATAAAAAGGTGCCGCTACTGTCCGGAGCTTGCGCCAGACAGCGCAGAACGTAATCTTACATGGCGTTGGATGACTATACAAATTTAGAATTGGCGATAATTGCTATACTACTTCCTCCGACAAGGGTGTTCAGTCCCGCTCCACGTTACCTTGCGGTCATGCCGCCAAGCAAATCGACGTGCAGATTATTGTCAGACAATTGTCCTATTCTTGTCAACAGGTTGGCATCAGACCATTTTGATATTTCACAGGCATAGCCATCCCTGTCATCGCAGCAACGTGGTATGATGGCGCGCTGAACGTTTCCGCATCCAGACGATCGAGTAATCTTTCCGCATGTCCTCACACGGTCTGTCGTATCAGCGCGCGCTGCCGATTATCATTCTGACGTTCGTCGACGTGCTTGGGCTGACGATTGTTGTGCCCCTGCTCCATCTGTACGCTTCGGTTTATAACGCGACGCCGCTGCAAGTCGGCCTGGTCGCCACGGCGTTTCCGCTGGCGCAACTGATCGGCGTCCCGATGATGGGCGCGCTTTCCGACCGCTATGGGCGTAAGCCGCTGCTGCTCATCAGCCAGATTGCGACCTGCATCAGCTTCCTGATGCTCGCGGCGGCGACATCGCTGGAGATGGTGATCCTGTCGCGCGTCGTCGACGGCATTTTCGGCGCGAACTTCGCCACCGCGCAGGCCGCCATGACCGATTTGACCGATGAAAAAACGCGCGCTCAAGGGCTGGGACTGACGGGCGCGGCCTTCGGCGTGGGCTTCATCTTGGGGCCGGCCATCGCGCTCTTCGCACTGGAATTCACCGACAGTCTGGCCGCGCCAGCCCTCACGGCAGCGCTCTACTCGCTGATCTCGATTTTTCTGACCGTGTTCATCTTCCGCGAAACGCTGCCCGCAAGCCACCGAAAAGGCGGCAAGCCGGATCTTATGCCGGTCCTGTTTAACGCCATCCACATGCTGCGCCGGCCACAGATCAATCCGCTTCTATTGCTGATGTTTTTGCAGCAGATTGCGTTCTTCGCCTTCGAGAGCCTGCTCGGCCTGTTCATGCTCACGCGGCTGGGCTTTCTGGGAACGGGAAGCGCGCTGGTATTCATCTACATCGGTTTCATTCTGATCTACGTCCAGGGCCGCCTGATTGGTCGGTGGAGCCGCCGCTACGGCGACCGCAAAGTGATGATCATGGCGCTTGGCCTGCTGGCGGCAGGACTGCTGCTCGTCGGCCTGACACCGGAACAGCCGCACCCGCTCTATGTCCGGCCCCGGGCCGCCGCCGAACTGCAAGAACTCATGCCGTCATCTACCGAAGCGATCATCGGCGATATCGAAACGCCGTTGCCCGACGACAGCCGCCGTGGCTTCGGCGGTTTGGGCTGGTTCCTAGTCGCGCTGATTCCGGTCGGGCTTGGAGCGGGTATGCTGCGCCCGGCCCTCAACAGTCTGATGACCAAGCGGGTTCACCCGCGCGAAACCGGCGCGGTGCTTGGCGTCAGCGCGTCGTTGAGCAGTCTGGCAAACGCGATTGCCCCACTGGCCGGGGGATGGGCCTTTCAGATGTATGGGCCGAGCGCGCCATTCCTGGCCGGCGGAATGCTGCTGGCGCTGCTGTTCGCGCTCAGCCAGCGTCTGGTACGCCCTGCCGAGCGCGACGTTGAAGCCAGCGCCGTCACCTGAGCCCCGGTGAGCCGTCGATCGCAGCCTGCAAAGCGTTACATGCCGCCCCCTTCCCCATAAGCGTGGCCTTTCCATACGCCAATGCTTTGCAGCGTAACAGTTGGCACGCCTCGCATGACATGCTTCACGCCTATCAGCGTGGCGAATAACAGCCTCGCCCTGCCGTATCTGCATTCCAATCGCATTCCACAATGATCTGCCGCTGATTTTGCAGCCCGTGCATCCTACCGTCACGCACTTTCACAGCTACGGCTCCGCCGGGTGATGTTACGGTTATGCAACACCGAAAATGTAATTCAACATGAAATTTATGAATTTCATAAACCGGTTATAATCCGCCCCCGTGCCGCGGCTTCAATCCCGGCAATGCAGGCAAGAATTATCTCACCATTGACACCTTAACGGTTTGCTGGCACTATCACAATTATACTGAAGCAAAGATTGGACACGGGTGAACTGGAAATCCCTTCAGTTACCGGGTCCCGGAAACCAGCAATATGAACCTAAACCGCACTCGCTTTCTCGCCGCTGCCTGCATCGCTCTCCTTTTCGTTATCGCCAACCCGCTTCTCGCCGAACCGCTCCTCCTGCCCGGGCTTGGCGTAGTCGAAGTCGACAACCTGCAGATTGTCACGTTTGAGTCTGGGGACGACTGGGAAGAATACAGCAGCCCGAATGGGGTCGATCTCAGCATTGAGAATGGGGTTTACCGCGCGTATACCGCCAATCCTGGTTACGTGTGGGGACTGAATGACGTCGAACACACGGATGTCGTCGTTGAAGCCGAAGTCACACCGCTGACAATCTATACGGAAAACGGCGCTGGCGTCATGTGCCGGGCCGATACCCGGAACAACGGCGACGGCTATTATTTCATGATCAACGCCAACGGATACTTCAGCATCCGTATGGGTCAGGGGAACGATATCCCGGCGCTGGTAGACTGGCGGCGCTCAAGCGCGATCAACACCGGTCTGGACCGGAATGTGATCCGCGCGGTCTGCCTCGGCAATGAACTGGCAATGTATATCAACGGTGAACTGGTCGCTCTCGTGCGGGATTCAACCTACAGCTCCGGTTTTGCCGGTCTGGCCATCGCCGCCGGGAGCAACAGCGTCGACATGGCTTTCGACAATGTGACGCTCTACGATATCACATTGAGAACGCCAACCACGCCGGCATAAGCGTAGCGCTCCGCCAGCAGGCTGACACACAACAGAGACAATAAAAGAGACCACCGGCGATTCACCGGTGGTCTCTTTGGTTCAAGTTGGGCCGGCGTTATTTGTTCTTCACCGGCGACGGGAAGCTCTCCTGACGGCTTGCCGATTCCTCCGGCGGCGTATTTTGCGGATAGCGATCGGACGCGGAGGCGAAGGTCAGTTGTCCGGCATCCCGCTCTACCAGAATCGGATCATCGTCGATGGGCAACGCAGGAGCGTCGAACAGATTCGGGTCCTCGGTGATGTCTGACGTGAAGACGACAACCGGCGCGTCGCACCACCAGGTCGGCGCATAGTCGGGAATGTCATTATTCGTTAGCAGGCGCGTCATGCCGGTTTCGATGTCGTAGATATAGATGTCGTCGTCGCCGTCCAGATTTGAGTTGTAGGCGATCAACCGGTCATCTGGCGACAAGGCAGGGTTCACCGCATTGCCCTCTGGATCGGAGATGCGCCGTACATTGCCGCCATCGGCGTCCATCATGTAGAGCGTGCTGTTATCGCCGTCGCGATAGGACTGGAAGACAATCGTCCGTCCGTCCCGCGTGTACTGCGGCCCGTGATCGTCGCCAAGGCCATCGCTCAGCAGGCGCGTTTCCAGCGTGTCGAGATCCAGTTCATAGATCTGCCAGAAGCCATCACGGTCGCTCTGGAAAACGATCTTCCGCCCGTCATAGGACCAGAATGCGTTAACGTCGTTGGCCTCGTGATCGGTCAGTCGCGTTTCAACGCCTGTTTCGAGGTCAAAGACGTACAGCTCCCAGTTACCATCACGGTTCGACTCGTAGACGATCCGCTCGCCGGTGGGCGACCACATCGGATCGGTGTCCACGGCAGTCGTGTTGTAAGTGATGCGCCGGATGGCGTCTTCCTCGACCGCCGAGATGTAGATTTCCCAGTTGCCATCGCGATTGCTGGTGAACGCTACCCAGGCACGATCGGGAGATGTGCTCGGCATGACGTCGAACACACGCTCGCCAAACCCACGAGACAGGTTCGGATCGGCGTTAACCCCACTTGGAAGCTCGCCCAGACGGAACAGCTCCCAGTCGCCCGTCATATCCGTGTGATACACCAGCCAGTCCGGGCAAACGGCCTCGCCAACACTGATCGGTGTCCACGGCGGCCGCTCCACGGCGATCAC
>QGUR01000449.1 GCA_003242205.1 Chloroflexota bacterium
AGCCGGGCGCTGATGCGTTGCGTCGCATGTTCCGTCACGACCGTGCCCGGCTGCGGCGCGATGATCTGATCGCGCTGGCAGCTTTGGGGGTGGGTTTATTGGCGGTTGGCTTCCTGCTGTACCTGCCGTTCTGGCTTGGCTTCCGCTCGCAGGCGGGCGGGGTACTGCCCAACGTCTTTAACCCGACGCGCACGCAGCAGTTGTTCATGATGTTCGGGCCGTTTTTCGTCCTGCTGCCGCTCTTTCTGGCGGTGGAGGCCCGGCGGGCTGGCCGGCGCATGAACTGGCGGCTTGGCTTTGGCGTGGCGCTGGGGTTACTGTTGTTGCTCCTGCTGGCATTGGTCGCGCTGGTCGCGCTTGGCCTGATTCTGCCGGCCTTCCGCGGCAGCGCGCTCTCGATTGTCGAAAACGCCGGTGGCTGGGACGCCGTCTGGCCCATCATCATCAACCGCCGTCTGGAAGCGCTTCTGACGCCGGTGCTGTTGATTGCCGGGATCGTGCTGGTCGTGGGGCGGCTGTTCCCGCGGCGCAGCGTCGGGCCGGCAGGCGAAGCGGCAGAAGATGAGCCACAGAAAGCGGCGCTGGCGTACGCGCCTTCAACCGGGTTTGCCCTGCTGCTGGTCGGCATCGGCCTGCTGCTCGTGCTTGCGCCGGAGTTCGTCTATCTGCGCGATAACTTTGGCACGCGCATGAACACGATTTTTAAGTTCTACTATCAGGCGTGGGTGCTCTGGAGCGTTGCTGCTGCTTATGGCGTCTACACGTTCTTTGCCGACCACCAGCTGCCTGTGCCATCGGCTGGCGTGCGTGCGGCAGCAGGGGCGGTAACGGCGCTGGCGCTTTTCCTCGGTTTTTTGTTTCCGGTGTATGGCGTCTATTCGCGCGCGCTGGTCGAAACTGGCCGGATCGCCGACCCAAGCCCGCCGCCCCTGACCCTTGATGGCGGCCCGTCCTTTGTCATACTGGATGATTACGAAGCCATCATCTGCTTCGATCAACTCATCAGTGGAGACGATGTTGTCGCGGTGGAGGCCATTGGCCCGGCCTATCGCTCGGAATACGGTCGCGTGGCGGCGTTGAGCGGTGTGCCGGTTTTGCTCGGCTGGGAAAATCACGAGGGCCAGTGGCGCGGCGCGACCTACGCCGAGGCGGCCGGGACACGCCCGCAGGATATTCCGCGTTTGTACCGGGATCCTCGCTGGGAAACGGCGCAGGAGATCATCCAGCGTTATGGCATCGACTACATCTTCTTTGGCCGTTCGGAGCGCGACAGTTACGGAACCGGCGGCGAGGACAAGTTCCGCGAGAACATGGATATCGTTTGCCAGCGCGGAACCAGCCGTTTTTACCGCGTACGACCTGTCGAAACGGCTGCCCGTTGAAGCGGGGAGCGTGCGGAGGGCAGGGCAATACCAGCCCTCGACGTAAATGCCTTGCCGGGGATGTCGCATTTGCCCGGCGCTGAAATGAACGACGATAGGGAGAGCTTAGCCGGATGCAGGAGACGTTTGTCGCTCCGCCAGATACAGTGATCCGGGACGGAAGGGCGCGGCCGTTGGCTGTGCCGGGCATTAGCGTCCTGACCGTGGTGATCCTGACGCTGGCAATTCTGAGCTATGTGCTGCGTTTTGCCGAACTTGACACCGTGCCGCTGTTTCCAGGCGAAGTGCCGCACGCGCTGGCGGCGTGGAAGCTGGTGCATCCCGACGCCTGGACGACGGTCACTGTCACGGATAGCCCGCTGCTGCTGGCGGCGCAAAGTGTCACGTTTTCATTGATCGGCGGCCATGAACTGGGCGCGCGGGCGCTGACGGCGCTGGCGGGCATTGCGCTGCTACTGTCGCCGCTGCTGTTCCAGTCCCTGCTTGGCCGGACGCGCGCCGTTCTGCTGTGCATCCTGCTGGCCGGCTCGCCCGTAATGCTGCTGGCTTCGCGTACCAGCAGCCCGGTCGTCTGGTCGCTGTTGCTGGCCGTGTTCGGTCTGTGGGCGGTATGGCGCTATCAGGAAACGCGCTCCGGTGGCTATGCCATCACCGCGACGACGCTGTTCGTAGCTACCGCGTTGCTCGCCGAACCGGGCGGTATCCCGCTGTTGGTGATGTTGGGCGGCGCGTGGCTGGTCACGCGCTCGATGGTGGACGACGCCGGCTCGCCTGCGACGGGTTCGAGCTGGTGGCGGGCGTGGCCCTGGGGAAACGCACTCGGCGTGGCCGCGCTGTTCGTCGTTATCGTCGCCACATTGTTGATGCTGCACCAGCGTGGCTTGAGCAATATTGGCGCGTTGCTCGGCGCGCTGGTCACCAAGCTCACAACGGCGGATGGCTTCACACCGCCGCTGTTCGCGCTGGTCATCAGCGTTTTCTACGAAACGTTTTTCTGGCCGTTCGCGCTGGCGGGCCTTGTGCTCGCGTGGCGGCGTGGCTTCTCGCCGGTCGACCGGTTCTTCACCGCATGGTTGCTGCTTGGTCTGGTCGGCGTGCTGGTCTACCGCGGCGCATCTCCGTCACATGCGCTGTGGCTGACGGTTCCGCTGGCCGGGCTGGTCAGCCGTGTCGCCCTTGAAGCGCTGCGCGACGATGAAACCGGGCTGTACTGGCAGGCTCCGGGCTGGGCGCGCTGGCTGGTGGCGAGTGCGGCCTTCGGTTTGCTGTCGATACTGTCGCTGGCGGCGCAGTTGGTCGGGCGGTCGATGATGCGGCTCGACCCGGCGATCGGCGGGGATTCGCTCTCGCGCCTCGACCCCATCGGCATTATTTTGGTTGTGATGGCGGTTCTGTTCGCCATTGTCGGCTTTTTTCTGGTCGCCAACATCTGGGACAGGCCGGTGGCGGCGCAGGGTGGCGCGCTGGGCGTGCTGATCTTCAGCCTGCTGACATCGCTGGGTAGCGGCTGGCAGGCCGCCGTGCC
>QGUR01000131.1 GCA_003242205.1 Chloroflexota bacterium
GGGGACTCCCAAAGCGAGAGGAGCGAGGAATGGGCGAGGTTCTCCAACAGGTATCGAACGATATGGCGGCCACGGTTGAGGCCGCAGGTGCTGCCGTAGTGCGCGTCGATGCGCGGCGCAGAATGCCAGCCAGCGGCATTGTCTGGTCGAGCGATGGTGTCATTGTCACTTCCAACCACGTGGTCCAGCGCGACGAAAACATCTCAGTTGGCTTGCCTGAGGGCGGGTCGGTTGCAGCCACGCTTGTCGGGCGCGATCCAACGACCGATATTGCCGTATTGCGCGTTCAGGCGCAGAACCTGACGGTCGTTCCATGGTCCGAAACCAGCGCGCTCAAGGTCGGGCATCTGGTGCTGGCGCTGGGCCGGCCCGGACAGCGAGTGCAGGCGACGCTGGGCATCGTCAGCGCGGTGGGTGAAGCGTGGCGCACCTATGCCGGCGGCCATATCGACCACTATCTCCAGACCGATGTCGTCATGTATCCCGGATTTTCGGGCGGCCCGCTGGTCGAGGCCGGCGGCGGCATTCTGGGCATGAATAGTTCGGCGCTGGCGCGCGGCGTCAGTGTGACTCTGCCCACGGGAACCGTGCGCCGCGTGGTGGAAACATTGCTGGCGCATGGGCGGGTCCGGCGCGGCTTTCTGGGCATTAAGGCGCAACCTGTCCGCCTGCCGGAGGCGATCGCCAGCGCGGTGGGGCAGGAAACCGGCCTGCTGCTGGCTTCCGTCGAGCCGGGCAGCCCGGCGGATCAGGGCGGGCTGTTGCTTGGCGACACGCTCATCAGCTTTGACGACCGGCCGGTTCGCGAGATGGACGATCTGCTCAGCATGTTGAGCGGCGACCGCGTCGGCAGCAGCGTGGCAGTCCGCGTACTGCGTGGCGGTCAGGTGCAAACCGTCAGCGTCACCATTGGCGAGCACCAATCCTAGCGCTCAGCCGTATCGCATTCCAATGGTGGATGACCGGGCAACCGTCGCCTTGACGTTCGCTACCCGCCTTGCTTCATGCGGAGCAGGGCCAACCAGCAAGGAAGCAAAACCATGTCTACGCTGTTACAGCAGTTGAATGATGACCTGTCCGGCGTGGTCAGCCGCGTCCGGCGCAGCGTCGTCCAGGTGTCCGACCAACGCGGCGGCGCGGGGGCCGGGACGATCTGGCACCCGGATGGCCTGATCGTCACCAACGCGCATGTGATCGCCGCCGGCGGGCCGCTGCGCGTGACGCTGTCCGATGGCCGCGTCTTTTCAGCCAAAGTTCTGGCACGCGATGTCAATCGCGATCTGGCGGCCCTGGCAATTGAAGCGAGCGACCTGCCGGTCATCGAACCGGGCGACTCGCGGCGTGTCCATGCCGGGCAATGGGTGCTGGCGGTCGGGCACCCGTGGGGCGTGCGCGAGGCCGTGACGGGAGGCATTGTCATTGGCGCGGGCCGCGATCTGATCGAGTTGGCCTCGGCGACCGGGCGTGACTGGCTCGCTGTGGCGCTGCATCTACGACCGGGGCATTCCGGCGGCCCGCTGGTGGATGTCCATGGCCGGCTGATCGGCGTCAACACCCTCATGACCGGCCCGGATGTCGGCGTGGCCGTGCCTGTCAATGCCGTGAAACAGTTTCTCAGGCAAGGGCTGGGGTCTGAACATCCGGCTCCGTCGCCAGAAGCGAGCGCTACATCGCCGGAGCCAGCGACCGATTTCGTCTGACAACGGGCGATGCTTTTGCCCGCTGTAGAAAACAGATACGAAAAGAACCGGCCCTTCATTGGGACCGGTTCTTTTATTGCATCGCGTTATGCTGTTGGTCAGCCGGTTAACGTTCCAGTGTGAACGTCACCAGTACCTGCACGGTGACATCCAACTGGCCGGGGGCAATCGGCATCGCTGCGACATCCATGCTGGCAGCGCCGCCGCGCCCGTAGGGCTGCAACGGCTGGTAGTTGCCGTAGGATTCGCTGATGACAATCGCGTCACCCACGCTTGCGCCCACGGCGCTGGCCAGTTGCTCCGCGCGTTCGCGGGCGTTCGCGACCGCGTCCAGACGCGCCTGCTGTTCGAGTTCGACCGAGTTGTCGATGCCGAAGTTGAAGTTGTAGATCGTGTTAGCGCCAGCATCGACCGCCGTGCTGATCACGGATTCGATCATCGACACATCACGCACGGTGATGCGAAGGATGTTGCTGACGCGATAGGTGCGCTCACCCGGTTCGCCGGTCTGCGGGTTGAACTGTTCCTGCGGATAGATGTTGACCGACGACGTGCGAATGTCTTCCTCAGCGATGCCCAGATCGACGAGCGCGTCGATTACGGCCTGAATCGCTCCGGCGGCCTGCGAATAGGCGTCTGCCAGTTCGGGTTCGACCATCTCAACACCCAGCTCAATGTAGGCGATGTCCGGCGCGCCGGACGCAACACCGATGCCCGCGACGGTGACGGTGTTGGCGGGGAACTGCGACTGGTTGACAACCGGCGGCACGGGCGTTACCTCCTGAGCCAGCGCGGGCAGCGCTGTGAACAAACCTGCAACGGCGAATACGGCAATCGTCACGATGGCGAGTGGACGAATGATGGCTTTGGTACTCACAATCTCCTCCTCGACGACTAGGTCGCCTTACAATTCACATTGCGCTCGATCATTGTAGCGCACATGAAGTAGACGTCAACCAGCCGGCAAAGGTTGCAATCAAAACGCCCCTACCTTGTCAAGCAGGGGCGTTGAGGCCGGTTTCTCAGCGATTTCTCACAAAGCGGCTATTCCGCAGGCTCGATGCTCAGTTCATATGTGCCGGTGGTGACGCCCTGCTGACCACGATCACGCGTGACGATGACCCGCACCTCGCCGGTGAACGAAGGCCGGTATTCCAGAATGGCCGTATCTCGCGTGGATTCGGGATAGGCCGTTGTTAAGGTCTGGCCGTTACGGTCGCGGATTTCGATCATCGGGATGAGCGTTCCACCCGTCCGCGTCGCCTGAATGCGGACGCGCTCGCCATCCGTGACGTTGAAAATCCAGCCGTCGGCCCAGCGCGCGTTGGTGACTTCACCCTCCACGACATCGCCCACGGCCACTTCGCCATTGGACCCTTCCAGACTGGCGCTGCCTTCGCCCGCGCCGTCCAGCCTTACCAGCAGCGTATACTCGCCCGCCGTGACGCCGGTTTGCTCGCCTTCCCGCATGACGCGCACGGTATACATGCCGGGGCCGGAGAGCGTCGTATGCTCGATCGACGCGACATCCTCGGAGTTCGAGGGATAGCCACGCATGATTTCCTGACCGCTGCCGCCGAGCAGGGCGACCATCGGGATCAGATTGCCGGCTTCGACGTTGTGCGGGCGCTCGACCGTGATCGTGATCGTATCGCCGGCTTCGGCGGTCAGCGACCAATCCTGATACCACTGCAACGGCGTGATCTCGCCCGTCAGCGGCGTGTCGTACTCGATTTCTCCGGCGATGCCTTCAAGCGCCGGGTGGCCTTCGCCAGAGCCGAACATCTTCAGCGTCAGCCGGTAATCGCCTTCACTCGCGCCGCTCATGCCGCTATCGCGGGTGATGACAATTGTGTACCGTCCGGCGCTCGGAAGGGTGTAGCGCTCGATCGTGGCGCGGTCGCCGGTCGCTTCGAGATATCCGGTCGTGAGGACGGAGTCGTTGGCGTCCAGAATCTGGACTTCCGGTTGCAGGTTGCCGCCCGCGCGCTCGGCAATCACCGTGATGGCATCGGCGGCAGGCGCTTCGTAGATGTAACGGTGATACCAGTGTGTGTTGGTGATCGTCCCCTCGATGCTCTCGCCAATGTTGATCGGGCCGATTTCCAGCAGATTGTTGATGTTGTCTTCGGCGGTTCCCAGCGGCACGACGGTCAGCCGGTATAGCCCCGTTGTTTCGCCGTCATCGCTTTCGACACGCACGGCATACTCCGCCGCCGCGGGCAAATCGGCGCGTGTGATAACGGCGGTAGCGCCATCTGCTTCGGCTCCATAGGCGTTGGCGATTTCATTTCCATCGGCGTCCAGCAGCACAACCGTTGGAATCAGATTGCCGTCCACGCGCTCCACCACCAGCCGGATGCGGTCGGCGGAATCCGTGTTCAGGGGCCAGGTCTGGCTTTCTCCGGGGGCGGCAATGCGGCCGATAACCGGCGTGTTGTAACTGAGGTCGCCAACCGGCGTTTCGGTGATTTCAACCTCAGTCTCGCTCGTTTCAGTGGCTTCCGGCGTTGCCTCTTGAGCCAACAGCGTTCCGGGAATGGCAAAAGCGACCAGAAGTGCCAGCCCAAGCGCTGCAAGACGGATGCGGTTCAAAACCATCTCAAGTGCTCCTCAGAAATACATGCCCCCCAAGATCATCTTCTGGCCAATGCTAACACGCCTTTGGCATAGCTACCTGTAGCAAACCTGTAAAGAAATGATAACTCTGGGGGTCACCTCGGAGCGCCCGATAGCTCGCTTTCCTGTGGCGTCGGTGAACACGTGGAGCAGGGTATAAGCGGGCGATTGGCGGGCAAAAAGCGCGACTGCGTGGAGACCTCGTAGCGGCGAATGCAGGTATTGTCGACCTTCATTTATTATAGAATAAAGATATTTGGGGCATGGCATACCTGATGAGACGCAGGCTCCTGTCATACAGGTGAGTTCGATGAGATCCAGCCGCCGCTTTTCCCAACTGGTTTGTTGGCCGCGAGCGCGAACTGGCGGAAGTCAACGCGAGGTTGCTCAGCCCTGAGTGCCGTTTGCTGACGCTGATCGGCGCGCCGGGTATTGGAAAGACACGACTGGCAATGCAGGCAGCACGGGCGGTGGAACCGTCTTTCCCCGATGGCGTATGCTTCGTGCCGCCTCTTATCAGGCTGCGTAGCCACTGGCATCCGGCCGAGGTGGCCAGCTACGACCGGATTGTCGCCCGCCTGCGAGAAACGCTTGGTGACGATGAGTTTGCCCATGCGTGGGCCGAGGGTAGGGCCATGACGCTGGATGAGGCCATCGCCGAGGCGCTGGGAAATGCCACCACGCAGGATTGACGCTAAAGCGAACCTGCTTCCGTTTGCGCGCGAACATGGCGGGAGTTGCTGCTCCCGCCATGTTTGTCTTGTTTCCCACGTGGTTTTGCTGTCAGCCGGTGGTTTTCATGCCGGCGGCGATGCCGTTCACCGTCGATAGGACGGCCGCCAGCACGGTTTCGTATTCCGGCGATGACGGGTCGCACTGGCGCAACTCGCGCAGCAGCGCCACCTGAATGAAATTCAGCGGATCGACATACGGGTTGCGTCGTTCGATCGAGCGCTGGATGACGGGCATGCGTTCCAGCAGTTCGCGCTGTTCGAGAATCTCGCAAACCATGCGCGTGGCGAGCGCGTGCTCCGTTTTCATGCGGTTGAAAATCCGCTCGCCCGCCTTTGTGTCCGTCACCAGCGATGCATATAACTCGGCGATGCCCATGTCGGCTTTCGCAATATCAAGCTGCGCGTTGTCTACCAATGCCCGGAAAAAGGGCCATTCCCGGTACATTTCGCGGAGGAGCGACATCGCTTCCGGGTTTTCGTCTGTGAAGCGCTTGAAAGCCGTGCCGATGCCAAACCAGCTTGGGATGATGGCGCGGCTCTGCATCCACGAGAACATCCACGGGATGGCGCGCACGTCCGAAAAATCACCCTCTTTCTTGCGCTTTGCCGGGCGCGAGCTGATACGCATCTGCGACAGTTCGTTGATCGGCGTGGCCTGCTGCCAGAAGTCGAAAAAGCCCGGCGTTTCGTAGACGTATTCGCGGTAGGCGGCGCGGCCATATTCGGCCAGCGTGTCCATGGCCTGCCGCCATTCGTCGCGAGCGGCTGCGCGTTTGGGCTGGCCTGTCGCCAGCAGGACCGCGTTGACCACCTGATGCAGATGGCGGCGCGCGATTTCTTCGTTGCTGTAACGATAGGCGATGACCTCGCCCTGTTCGGTGATCTTGATGCGCCCGCGCATGGAACCGGGCGGCTGCGCCAGAATCGCCCGGTTAGTCGGGCCGCCGCCGCGCCCGATACTGCCGCCGCGCCCGTGAAACAGCTCCAGCCGGATGTCATAGCGCTCGCAGAGTTCGGCAAGCGTTTGCTGGGCGGTGTACAGGTTCCAGTTGGAGGCCAGATAGCCGCCGTCCTTGCTGCTGTCGCTGTAGCCAAGCATGATCTGCTGGCGGTTGCCGCGCCGCGCCAGATGGCTGCGGTAGGCGTCGTTTTCAAACAACACCGTCATCACGCGAGGCGCGTTCTGCAGGTCGTCGATCGTTTCAAACAGCGGCACGATATCGACGTCATTTTCGATACCGACTTCGGTGGCCATCATCAGCATGGCGAGCACGTCGCTGGGGTACTGGCTCATGCTGGCGATCACGCTGTCGATGCAGGCTTTCCCAAAACGCCGGTGGGCTTCGGCGATCATGCGCCAGGTCAGAATCACGCGGTTCGTGTCTTCGCTAAAACGCGGTTCCAGCGGGAACAGCGGGCGGCGGGTGTGGATTTCGCGCGTCAGCAGTCGTTGTTTTTCTTCTTCCGGCAGCGCCAGATAGTCTTCGCAGAGGTCATAACTGCGATAGATTTCGGCCAGCGCGGCCCGGTGCAGCCGCGCATCCTCGCGAATATCCAGCGGAACCAGATGCAGGCCGAACAGCCGGATTTTACGGATCAGCCGGCGCAGCATGCCATCGGCGACGTGCTGGCCCCGGTTGTCGCGCAGGCTGTCGCGTACCAGCAGCAGGTCGTGTAGCAGTTCGTCGCCGCTCGGATAGGCGTCGCGTTCCAGCCGGTCGTAAATCTGCGCCATCTTCTGCCGGTACGGCTCGCCCGGAAAGCGGCTGGCGAGCGCGCTGTCGTTACCGAGCGACTCTTGCAGCGCCGGAGAGACGCTGACCATGTCGGTCGATTGCGTCAGATGGTCGATGAGGCGCGCGACTTCGCTGATATAGACGGCGCGCGCGGCGGCGCGCTGGCGTTCGAATGTGGCCAGCGTCACATCCGGCGTGACATTGGGATTACCGTCGCGGTCGCCCCCGATCCACGAGGCGAAATGCAGAATGGCGGGCAGATCGCGCCAGTTTTCTTCGGGATAGAATTTTTCGAGGCTGTGGCGCAGGTCTGTATAGATGTCGACGACCACATCCATGATGACGGTAGTCAGAAAATAGAGGCCGAAGTCGACTTCATCCGCCACCGTCGCGCTCGTCGCGCGGGTGGGGCGTGTCTGCCACAGTTCCTCGATTTCTTCGAGCAGCCCCTTTTCAAGCTCGCGCCGTTCGCGCTCCAGCAGCGAGCTTCGGTCGTGCGTTCGCAGCATCGTGGCGATATGGCGCAGCTTGACCAGCACTTCCTTGCGTTTGGCTTCGGATGGGTGCGCGGTCAGCACCAGCCGGATGCTGACGCGGTCGAGCAGCGCGCGCATGTCGTCCGCGCTGTAGCCGGCATCGACAAGCGACTGCACCGCCGCCTCGATCGATTCGTCAAGTGGCCCCTGCATCTCGCGCTGGCGCAGCACGCGAATGCGCTGCTCGTCTTCGGCGATGTTGATTAACTGAAAATAGTTGCCAAACGCCTTGATCAGAATGTCCTTCTGCTTCAGGTCGAGGTTTTCAATCGCGGTCGCCAGACTGGCGGTGGCTTTGCCGTTGTCGCGCCGCCGTGCCTTGGCGCTGGCGCGCACGTACTCCACCAGATCAAACGCTTCATCGCCATGCTGCTCGCGAATGATCTGCCCCAGCAAATTCCCCAGCAGACGAATATCCGCGCTGAGGGCGGACAGGTCGGTCGTCAGTTCTGTCGTGCCCTGCATCGTGTTCCTTCAAACATGACTGAAAATAATCGGTACGCTCCCGCCGCCTGTGAAACGCGAAGCGGGCCTGCGCCCAGGGTGCGATCCATGCTGTTGAAGCCGCCGCGTGGCGGGAGGATGAAACGGATTAAGAGTACCACAAACTGGCGGATAGAGGGCGTTTTAGTATGACGTATCCATGTCGATCAGGTCGTTCGCTTTCGCCCGGTAGACTGCCCAGCGGTAAACGACGATCGACACGACGACAAAACCAAGCGCGCCGAGCGCCAGCACTTGCAGCAGCGCCAGATCATCGAAATGCGCCAGCGTCGGGAAGCGGGCGGCGTCCGGGCCGAGGAGCGCGCGGCGCGAGGCTTCCAGCCAGTAGGTGATCGGCAGGGCGAAGCCGATGGATTGCATCCACGTGGGGAGGACATCGAGCGGAAAGATCGCGCCGGTGAACAGGAACAGCGCGGCGGCGACCGCGTCGCCAATCGAGCCGATATGGCGCGGGATGACCATGTTGAGCGCGCCGATGATCACACCCAGCGCGGCGATACCTGTCAGCCCGACCGCCATGCTCGTGATGAGCAGCGGCCAGTCGAACGCTGCTGGATGGAGCGGCAGCGGGAAGAACAGCATGCCGACGCCGGTGATCACCAGCGCCGAGATCACGCCCAGCAGCAGCTTGGCGATGCCGCGACCGAGCATATAGGCGTAGCCGTTGATGGGCGCGGTGTGGATTTGCTTCATCATCTGGTAGTGTTCGCGATCTTCCACCACGGCCATGCTGATGCCGCCGACCAGTTGGCCGACGAGGATGTAGAGCGCGTTGCCCAGATAGATATAGGCGAAGATCGGCTGCTCCAGCGCGCCGTCGGTGATGACGCTATACATCACGACCAGAATCAGCACGCTGGACAGCGGGCGCAGGATCAGATAGAGCGCGAACACCGGCGCGCTGGCCCAACTGGCTTCCTGTCGCCAGCCCAGCCATGTTGCCGTCAGGAAAGTGCGGAGCGCGCGATGGTTGCGCGCGGAGAAAAAGGCCGCGAGGGATGAACGCATGGCGCTTTACTCGTCGCTGCCTTGCGCGCCGTTGGGCGGCGCGTCTTCGCTCAGGCCGCGCCCGACCAGATGGATGAACACATCTTCCAGCGTCGGCTCGCGCTTCTCCAGCGATAGCAGGGTCGAACCCTGCGCCGCGACGTGTGACAGGACATTGCCAAGCGCGTCATCGCCCGCCAGCCGCAGCTTCAGCTCGCTGTAACCGTCGCCTGCGGCTACCGTCACCTGACGCACGCCGGGGACCGATTCGAGCGTGCCGTTTGGCGCGGGCTTGCTGTCCGGCGGCGCGACGCGCAGCAGGTAAATGGTGTCCTGCTGGAGGCTGCGCTTCAGATTGGCCGGCGTGTCGCAGGCCAGCACCTGGCCCCGGTCGATGATGGCGAGGCGGTCGCACAACTCGTCGGCCTCGGCCATGTAGTGCGTGGTCAGCAAAATCGTGCGGTCAGGATACCGTCTGATCCAGTCCTTCACAAACGCCCGGATGTCGCGCGCTGCGGCCACGTCCAGCCCCAGTGTCGGCTCGTCGAGAAAGATCACGTTCGGGTCGGGGATGAAGCCGCGCACGAAGGTCATTTTCTGGCGCAGGCCGGTTGAAAGCTCGCCAATCCGCGTGTGTTTGCGGTCGGCCAGCCCGACGATTTCCAGCATTTCGTGGATGCGTTGGCGCGCGTCCCGGCTGTCCAGACCGTAGAAGCGGGCGAACATCCACAGGTTTTCTTCGACCGAGAGAAAGCCGAAGCCGCTGTTTTCGCCGCCGCTGACGAGGCTGATGCGACGGCGAATTTCGACCATGTCGCGCGTCACGTCGAGGCCGTCGACCAGCGCGACGCCGCTTGTCGGCAGCAGCAGCGTCGAGAGAATCTTGATGAGCGTGCTTTTGCCCGCGCCGTTTGGCCCAAGCAGGCCGAAAAATTCCCCGCGCGGGACTTCAAGATTGACATCCTTTAACGCGACAAGTTCTTTCGGTTCGGACTTGCGGCCGTGGCGGATTTTGTACACCCGGCCGAGATTACGAGTTTCGATGGCAAGAGATGACCGCATTTCAAGCAAACGCTTTCTCACGCTGGCGGCGGCCCGGCATCAGCGGCGCCGTTCGATGATTCGCCCATCGCGCCGCCCGATGCGCTCCAGTGTCACCAGCGCCCACTGAGATACAGCCAGAAAGACAACGGATAGAACAATCAGTAATAATATCTCGACTTCGACGGGCAGAAAACCCAGCGCCGGGTCGCCGCTGAACAGGATTTGACGCATGGCGTCCAGCCCCAGCGTGAGTGGGATGATCGACGCTGCGGCGGCAAACCAGAAGCCGAGCGTTTTCACCGGAAAATAGAAGCCCGAAATGAAGTAGATCGGTTCCTGAAACAGGCTGTTGATCTGCCACGCATCGCGGCCCGCGGCCAGATAAACGGCGGCGAACATCATGCCCATGCCGTACAGCGCCAGCAATGTCAGTAAGAAGACGAGGATCAGCAGGGGCAGACTGCTGATGGTGTAGGTCACCTGAAACGCGAGCGACGCAATGACCAGCACGAACACCGCGCGCGACGCCGCGACAACCATGCCGCCCAGCGCCATGCCGGCGAGAATGGCCATGATCGGCCCGGGGCTGAGGATATAGGCGTCGAGGTTGCCGATTTCCTTGTCCCAGTAAAGCTGCATCGCCATGCCGAAGAGCACGTTCAGCCAGAAGGCGCTCATCGTGCCGCCGATGACCACAAAACCGATGAACTCCGGTGGCGCATCGACCGCCTTATAAACAAAAACATAGGCCGAGGTGGCCATAAGCGGCAAAAACGTCTCGAAGAACAGCCAGCTTTTTTCGCGGATCGGGCTGACGAAGCGCGGGTAGGCGCGCGCGAGGAGCATGCGCCAGAAGAGTTTGATGCCTGTGGCTTTATAGACCCGTCCTTCGGCATTCATGATAACCGTCTCCGATTTTGGGGGAGAAAACCGCCCTCATCCCCGGCCCCTCTCTTTCATGGACACGGGAAGGTTGTCGCCAGCCGCCTCTCCGGGTGTATCGAAACGTTCAGGAGAGGGATAACGAACCGGAGCTTCCTGCTTCGTCTCTCGAGGTTCGCTCACGAGTTGCCGTCGCACCACATACGTTGGCTTGCGTTGCGACTCATGGTAAGTCCTTGTGATCATTTCCGCAACCAAACCGATGCTGATCATTTGCACGCCGAGGATGACCAGCAGCACGGCCAGCAGCAGTAGCGGCCGCTCGCCGATGTCCTGACCCAGAACCAGCCGGATATAGCTCAGATAAATCCCGATCAGCACGCCAATCCCGCCCAGAACCATCCCGATGCCACCAAAGACCTGTAATGGCCGGCGCGCGTAGCTGAGCAGAAAGTTCACGGTGAGCAGGTCGAGGATCACGCGGAAGGTGCGGCTGATGCCGTATTTGCTCTCGCCATGGCGGCGCGGGCGGTCGTTGACCGGCACTTCGGCCACGCGCACGCCCACTTCGCTGGCCAGCGCCGGGATGAAGCGGTGCAACTCGCCGTACAGCCGCACGTTCTTCAGCACCTCGGCTTCATAGGCTTTCAGCGTACAGCCATAATCGTGCAGGATGACGCCGGTCGTGCGCGAGATGATGCGGTTGGCGATCATCGACGGCAGGCGGCGCTTGAGGAACGGCTCCTTGCGGTTCATGCGCCAGCCGCTGACGATGTCGTAGCCTTCGTCCATTTTGGCGAGCAGCTTGCCGATATCGCGCGGGTCGTTCTGCAAATCGGCATCGATGGTGACGATGACCGGGGCGCGTGCGGCGGCAAACCCGGCTGACATGGCGGCTGTCTGCCCAAAGTTGCGCCGGAACTGGATGATCTGCCAGCGCGGATCGCGCTCGTGGATGGCTTTAAGGCGCTGGAAACTGTCGTCGCTGCTGCCGTCGTCGACGACGATCACCTCGTAAGACCGGTTCAGGT
>QGUR01000132.1 GCA_003242205.1 Chloroflexota bacterium
CGGGCCACCCGACCAGTCGGGTTGGTTCTCGACCAACCGGCGGCGGGCCCCGATCCCCGGCCCCCCGTCGAAATCCGCGAACTGCTGGTCGAACTCTCAAAAATGGGCAAGACCATCTTCTTCTCGACGCACATTCTGGCCGACGTCAGCGAAATCTGCACCCATATCGGCATCGTCGAAGCGGGCGAGATGATCGCGCAGGGCAGCATGGAAGAAATGCGCGCCCAGCTTCAGCCCCACCGTGAAATTATCGTCACCGTGAAAGACGCTGCTTCCGCCGAGTCGGTCCGGTCGCTGGCCGCCGGTTTGCCGGATGTGATCAGCGTGGCTGACCTGGAGCCGCGCGGCGGGCGGCATCGCGTGCGGATTGATTTCACAGGGGACGACGACGCCGTCGCGGCGCTGAGCCAGCGCCTTCATAGCGCCAACATCGCCATTCTTGGTTTCACTGAAGAAACCAAAGATTTGGAGACGATGTTCATGCGTGTCACCAAAGGCATCGTATCGTAGGCCTTCGCGCAGGCTCCTGTCCGAATCGGAAGCGGGTTCCGAGGTTCCGGGGAGAGCAAAAAAACCTCTTCAGAAAAGATGGTTATCCGGCGGTTGGGCTTCCGGTGCGAAAACCGCCGCGATTGGGCGAAGCGGCGGCAAGACGCACAGGGGCCGGGACGAGGTTCCGATCCTATTCCGCCGTTAATGAGTATAGTAGACATTACTGTCAGGTCTGCAATTTCAGGCGATCCCGATGAAGCGAACAACCAATCGATGGATGTCGTGGCCGGCGGCGGTACTCGTCGTCGCGGCCCTTGTGCTGCTGGTTCCCGGGCTGCTGCCCGGCGCGGCCGGCCTGCTCTGCCCGGTTGGCGTGGCGGCTGCCCAGAGCGACGACTGCCGTGACCAGCATGCCACCATCACGGCGCAGGCCGGGCAGATCGAGCAACTACAGGCCACGCTGGCCGCCCAGACCACGCAGATAGCCGCGCTGGAAGCGACCCAAGCCGCGCAGCCCGGCGCGCTGAGCGCGGTCGTGACCCGCGCCATGCAGGTCACGCCGGGCACGACGCCGCAGCTCCTTCCGCCGCCCAGCGATACGCCTTCGCCCACAGCGACGTTCGGCGCGCAGGCGGCCGTCGTGCCGGTTCCGGGCGATATTCGCATCATCGAGGTTCGCAGCCCCGGCAGGCTGGCGGCCGAGGCCGTCGTCATCGAAAACGTCGGGCGATCGGTCAATATCGGCGGCTGGACGCTGAGCAGTGACAGCGGCGTGCGCTATATCTTCCCGGCGCGTATGCTGCTGTCGGACTCGACGCTCACCCTGCGAAGCGGCGAAGGCCGCGAAAGCGAGACAACGCTCTACTGGGAGCGCGACGCGGCGGCATGGCAGCGCGGTGACCGGCTGACGCTGACCGACAACGACGGCAAGCCCGTGGCCGTTTATACAGTTCCCTAGAAAGGGCGACCGAGCGATGCAGGATACGACGACACTGGCGACAGCGCCGCAGAATGAAGAGGCCCTCAGCCCGCGCGAACAGCGGCTGGAACGCGCCGCGAACATCCTGCGCTGGGGCGCGCTGATCTCCGGCGGCGTGGCGGCGCTGGTCGTGCTGGTGGCGCTGCTGGCGGCCATTTTCGATAGCCGCGCGCTCCTCGACACGGTCAGCCGCCTGCTGCTGGCGAGATCGACCGGCGCTCCGGACGTCGCGCTGGCAACAGTGGCGCTGCTGTCACTGGTCAACGCCAGCCTGCTGCTGGTCATCATGGTCGCGGTGCTGGCGCGCGAACTCTGGGCACTGCCCGCTCTGGTCGCGCTGACCGTGGGGAACGGCGCGGCGCTGGCGCTGACCGGCTATACACCGGCGCTTGTGCCGGTTGCAGCGATGATTATCGCCGGCGTCATCCTGAGCCGCGACCCGCGGGCGTTCCGCCTGAACCCGGTCATGCTCAAGGAGCTGCGCGGGCGCATGCGCGGGATGCGCGCGTTCGTCGTCATGAGCGTGTACCTCGGCCTGATGAGCGGCTTCACGACGCTGCTGTATCTCGTCTATTCATCGGCGGCGCGCGCCAGTAGCTCGGCAGCGGCAGGCGAAATCGGGCGCATTCTGTTCATCGGCATCGTCGGCATCGAACTGCTGTTGATCGTCTTCATCGCGCCGGCTTTCACTGCGGGCGCGATCACCGGCGAGCGCGAACGCCAGACCTACGACCTGCTCAAGACGACGCTGCTCGCCAGCCCGTCGTTCGTCATCGGCAAGCTGGAGAGCGCGCTCGGCTACATTCTGCTCCTGCTGCTGGCGGCCATCCCGCTACAGAGCATCGCCTTCCTGTTCGGGGGCGTCAGCGAAACCGAACTGGTGCTGTCATTCGTCATTCTGGCGGTCGCGGCGATCACGCTCGGCACGGTGGGGATCTATTTCTCGGCGGTCATGCAGCGCACGCTGTCGGCCAGTGTGCGCGCTTACACCGTCACTCTGATTGCGACCTTTGGCATTCCGTTGGCGGGCGGCGTCATCATCAGCGTCATTCAGGGCGCGTTTTCCGGCAGCGGCAACGTGCTGCCACCGGTAATCGAAGCGGCGCTGGCCTACGTGCAACTGCTGCTGACGAGCATGAACCCGGTGGCGACCGCGCTGACCACTCAGGAACTGCTCGTCACCCGGCAGGTCATCGGCTTCTGGAACCAGACGCTGAGCAACGGCAGCACCATCCCGATGATCTCGCCATGGATCACCTACACCATCCTTTACCTGACCGCCTCCGCCGTGCTGATCGTCCTGACGATTCGCCGCACGCGTCACACCGAAATTTAGACCGGCCTGCCGGGTAGACAGGAAAGCGTCATGTCGAGCCAGACGATGTACGCAGAACAGCAGCAGGTACTTGAGCGCGCGGTACGCTCGTGGGATCGCCGCTGGCGGACTTACGAAACGCTGCGCTGGCTGCCCCGCAGTCTGGTTCCAGAGCTGGGAGCCGGCATCGTGATCGCGGTTGTTTCCCGGCTGCGCCCGTGGCTGCTGCCGGAACAGATTTTGCAGGCGACGGCGGCCTTGCTGGCGCTCGGCCTGATCGTCATGCTTGGCGTCATCTGGCTGCGACCGCGCCCGCTGCTGCAAGCGGCGCGACGCTACGACCTGCTGTTTGGGCTGGATGAGCGCGTTTCGACGGCGCTCGAACTGCTCAGCGGGCGCATCCAGGCCGATGAACGCATCGCCGCCCTGCAGCTTGCCGATACCCGGCGCAGGGTGCAGGCCGTGCGCGCCGGCGACGCAATCCGCTTCCGCCTGCCGTGGCGCGACTGGCTGCTGGTGCTGGCGCTGCTGGTCGCTTTCGGGTTGCTGGTGTGGCTGCCCAACCCGCAGGTCGAGGCGTTGGCCGGGCGAAGCGCGGAACGCGCGGCGATTGAGGACGCCGCCGAAACGCTGCGCGAAGCCGCCGAACAGGTGGCGACCGACCCGAACCTGCAGGATGCCGAACGGCAGGCGCTGCTGCAAGCACTGGATACCAGCATCAAAACGCTGGAACAGCCGGATATTTCGCCCGAAGAAGCCTTCGCCGCCCTCTCGGACGCACGGGCGGCATTGCGCCAGCAGGCCGACCTGTTCAACCAGCGGCTGAACGCCAGCGCGGCGGCCATGCAAAGCGCCGCCGAAGCGCTGGGCGAACTTTCTCCCGAAATACAGCAGGCGTTTCAGGAAGCGCAGGATGCTGCCGAAGCGCTGCAACAGCTTATGAACGATCTCGCGCAGGCCATGGGCGGCATGAGCGAGGCCCAGCGCCAGCAGTTGGCCGAGGCCATGCGGCAGGCCGCCAGCGCCATGCAAAACGCCAATCCACAGGCCGCCGGGCAGATGCAGCAAGCGGCTGACGCCTTGCAAAGCGGCCAAACCGCCGACGCGCAGAGCGCGATGCAGCAGGCCGCCGACGCGCTGCAGGAAGGCCAGCAGGCACAGCAAGCGCAGCAGCAGACAAGCGAACGTCTCGATCAGGCGGCGCAGCAGGCGCAACAGGCCGCGCAGAACGTCGCTCAGGCAGGGCAGCAGCAGGGCCAGCAAACCCAGCCGGGCCAATCGGGGCAGCAGGGCGAGCAGGGGCAGCAAGGCCAGCAGGCGCAAAGCGGTCAAAGCGGTGATCAGGCCGGCGATCAGGCAGGGCAGGGGCAAAGCGACTCCGCCCAGACAGGCGGCGAAAGCCAACAGACGACCGGCAGTCAGAGCGGCGGTGAAGGCGACAGTCAAGGCGAAGCCGGTCAAAGCGAGGCCGGAGGACTGGGCGCGGGCGATGGCGAAGGCGGCCCCGGGCAGGATGCCGCCGGAGGCCCGTCATCACGGCAGATCGCAGGTCAGAGGAACAATCCCGATGGCGAAGGCGAGAGCGCGTTCGCGCCGGTCTTTGCGCCCCGCCGCATTGGTGGCGAACCGGGCAGCGAGCAAATGGCGCTGGAACCGGATAGCAGCAGCGCGCCGGTCGTGGAAGGCGAGTTCGCGCAGAACCCTGCGGGAGAGAGCGTCGTTCCCTATAATGAAGTCTTCGCGGACTACGCCAACGCCGCCAGCCGCGCGCTGGAGAGCGACTATATCCCGTTGGGGCTGCGCGATGTCGTGCGCGACTACTTCACCTCGCTGGAACCGTCAAGCCCTTCACCCTAGCGCGTGTTATGAAGTCCGATCAGGAGATGAGCATGACCGAGACACCCGCCGAAACGATGGATTTTGAGGCCTTCAGCACCATTGCCCGGAACATTGAAGCCGAAGTCCGGCGGGTGATTGTCGGGCAGGACGATGTCGTCCGCGCCGTGCTGATCTGCATTTTGGCCGGGCGACACGCACTGCTCGAAGGCGTACCCGGCCTCGGCAAAACGATGCTGATCCGCACGATGGCCGACGCGCTCGACCTGAAATTCTCGCGCATCCAGTTCACGCCCGACATGCAGCCCGCCGACATTACCGGCACGGATATTCTCGAAGAATCGGAGGATGGCCGTTCGAAGGTGCGCCGCTTCCAGCCGGGGCCGGTGTTCGCCAACCTCGTACTGGCCGACGAGATCAACCGCGCGACGCCGAAAACGCAGTCGGCGCTGCTGGAGGCGATGGCCGAAAAGACGGTCACGGTCGCCAACCGGACTTATAAGCTGGAACCGCCGTTCTTCGTGCTGGCGACCCAAACCCCGCTCGAAATGGAAGGGACCTACCCGCTGCCGGAAGCGCAGCTCGACCGCTTCATGTTCAAGGTCAATGTCAACTTCCCGACCGTGCCGGAACTGGTGGACATTCTCGACCGCACGACCGGCTCGGACATGCCCGCCGCGCGCAAGGTGGCAAACGCCGAGCAGGTTATGCAAATGGGCCGGCTGGCGCTGGCCATGCCGCTGGCGACGCACGTCACCGAATACGCGGCACGGGTCGTCGTAGCGACGCATCCCGAACAGCCGGAAGCGCCGGAAATGGTGCGCCAGTTCGTCCGTTACGGGGCCAGCCCGCGCGGCGCGCAGGCGCTCATCCTCGGCGCGAAGATCAACGCCCTGCTCGATGGCGAACCGAACGTGCGCTTCAAGGATATCGACGCCGTGGCCCCGGCAGCGCTGCGCCACCGCCTGCTGCTCAATTTCGAGGGTCTGGCCGAAGGCATCAACCCGGACGACATCATTCGTGACGTGCTGCAAAGCGTGGTGAAGACGGCGTGAGAAATCCTGTCCCCGGCTCCTCTCCAACATTTAGAGGGGCGGCAAACCATCGAACGGCAGAATGGCAGGCCGCGGTCATTCCCCTTTTCCAGAGCAAAAACGCAGGCTTTGGAGCAGGGTAAGGGGGTGAGGTTTGGCGAACGAGACGCTGTTTGACGAGAAAACGCGGCGCAAGCTGGAACAGTTAATGCTGCAGGCGTCGCGCGTGCGCGCCGGAGCGATCAAGGGAGAGCGGCGCTCGGTCAAGCGCGGCACGAGCATCGAGTTCGCCGATTACCGCAACTATGTGCCCGGCGACGACCTGCGCCGCCTCGACTGGAACATTTATGCCCGCCTCGACCGCCCGCTGACCAAACTCTACGAAGACGAAGAAGATCTGGCCGTTCACCTGATCCTCGATGCCTCGGAAAGCATGGACTGGCCGCGTGAGGGCGAAGGCGACCTCAATAAGTTCGATTACGCGCGCCGGCTGGTCGCCGGACTGGGCTTTACCTCGCTGGCGTCCAACGACCGCCTGCTCGTTCTGGCGGCGAGCGACCGCGTCGCCGAAACCTTTGGCCCGGCGCGTGGGCGCGGCTTCAGCGTCGGCCTGTTGCGCTTCATGACCGGCCTGAAAACCGGCGGCGCGACCGACCTGAACCGAACGCTGGAGGAATACGCGCTGCGCGGCGGGCGGGCCGGGCTGCTGATCGTCGTTAGCGACCTGTTCACGCCGGAGGGCATCCAGCGAGGGCTGAACGCGCTGCTGGCCAAAGGCTATGAAATCGCCGTCGTGCATGTGCTGTCGCCGGATGAGATCGAACCGCCGCTGGCGGGCGACCTGCGTCTGGTTGATATCGAGACGAACATGCCGCAGGAAGTCTCCATCGACGACACCATGCGCGAGTTGTACGTCCGGCGCGTCAACGCATGGCGCGACGACCTGCGGGCGGATTTCCTGAAACGCGGCGTGCATTACTTTCCGGTCGTCACCAGTACGCCGTGGGAGAAAGTCATTCTCCATGACCTGCGGCGCGGAGGTTTGTTGAAGTGACGACGATGACCGAACAGCAACTGACGCGGCTGATTTCCGACGCGGCAGCCAAAGTCCATGAAGCGCTCGGCGGGCCGGGGCTGGAACTGCCGCCCTACCGCGACGCGCTGGCTTACGAACTGCGCCAGCGCGGGCTGGCGGTGGAAAAGCGCACCATACCGCCGGGAAAATATCCGGGCGTGACCATCACCAGAGCCGAGCCGATCGACATGATCGTCAACGACCTCGTGATTGTCGAGCCGAAGGTGGACTGGAAGCCACAATACGAGGCCGAAGCACTGGCTCACCTGCGTATGACCGGGCTGAAGCAGGCGCTCATCATCAATTTCGGGGCGCACACCATGCGAAACGCGATCCGCATCGTCAAAAGTGGGATTTGAGGTGCGCGTATGTCCTTTCTGACGCCGCTGGCGCTGATCGGCGGGCTGCTCGCCATTCCGATCCTGCTGCTGTACATGCTGCGCCTGCGCCGCCGCGAGATTCCGGTATCCAGCACCTATCTCTGGCAGCAGCTTCTGCTCGACCGAGAGGCGAACACGCCGTGGCAGCGGCTCCGGCGTAACCTGCTGTTGCTGCTTCAGCTTCTCATTCTCGCGCTGCTGGTGCTGACGCTGGCGCGTCCCTACATCGTCGTGCCCGCCGTCAGCGCGGGACAAACGGCGCTATTGCTCGACGCTTCCGCCAGCATGAATGCCACCGACAGCCCGGAAGGCACGCGCTTCGAGGCGGCGCGCAGGCAGGCGCTGGAGATGGTCGAGACGATGAGCGCGGGCGACAGGATGACCGTCATTCGCGTCGCCGCCGTGCCGGAAGTCCTCGTGCCCTACACAAACGACCGGACGCTACTGCGCGACGCCATCAACAGCGCCCAACCCAGCCTCGCCAGCGCCGACTGGGCCGCCGCGCTGACGCTGGCCGCCGCCGGGGCAGCGGGCGCGGAGGATTTCTCCATCGTCATCATCGGCGACGGCGGTCTGGGAGACGCGGCGACATTGCCCGCCATTCCCGGCGAGGTCAAACTGGTGACTGTCGGGGAATCGGCCAGCAATGTCGCCATTACGGCGCTGGCCACACGCGCGCTGGCGGGCCGCCAACCGCAGCTCTTCGCCCAGATCACCAATTACGGCGATCAGGACGCCGAGGTGGTGTTCGACCTGCGCGTCGATGGCGAGTTGTTCGCCGCCGAACGCCACACCATCCCGGCGGGAGAAGCGCTGCCGCTGGTTTCCGAAGCGCTGCCCGAAGGCTACCAGACCGTTCAGGCGGGCCTGACGATCCCCGCCGATTCGGCCGTGCCCGATTATCTGGCGCAAGACAACCGCGCATGGGCGGTTTCACCGGGCGGCGGCACGCGGCGCATTCTGCTGATGTCGGAGGGCAATTATTTCATCGAGCAGGTATTACGCAGCCTGCCCGCGACGCAGGTCGTGCTGGGCGATATCAATCGCGGCCTGCCAACGACCGAATTCGACCTGACGATCCTCGATGGCTGGCTGCCGCCTGAACTGCCGCAGGGTGATCTGCTGATCTTCAATCCGCCGTCCAGCACCCGCCTGTTCACCGTCGGCGAGGAGAGCACGGCGACCGGCAACCCGCGCGTGCGCGCCGACGACCCGCGCATGACGTTCGTCGATTTCAGCAATGTGAATATCGCGTCGTTCCGGCAGGTCAGCGCCGGTTGGGCCGAGCCGCTCATCACGGCGGACGGCGGGCCGCTGCTGCTGGCGGGCGAGGTCGACGGGCAGCAGGTGGCCATTTTCACCTTCAACCTGTTTCAGTCCGACCTGCCGCTGCAAATCGCTTGGCCGGTCGTCATGTCCGGCCTGCTGGAGTGGTATCGACCACAGGACGTGGTCAGCGTGCCGGAAGGGCTGCGCGTGGGCGAATCGGTGTTCGTGCGCCCGCCGCCCACCGCCACAGGCGTGCGCGTCACCCTGCCCGACGGCAGCAGCCGCGAACTGGAAGCCGGGCGCGATAACCTGATCTTCGCCGACACGCACCAACCCGGCGTGTACACGCTCGAAGTGCTGGAAAACGGTCAGGTCACGCAGACGACGGCCTTTCCGGTCAACCTGTTCGACGCGGGCGAAAGCGACATTCGCCCGCAAACCAGCCTGACGCTGGGCGAAGTCACGCTGGAAGAAGCGGAGGAAGAAGCCATCGGCCAGCGCGAGTTCTGGCACTGGCTGGCGCTGATCGCGTTTCTCGTGCTGTTGGTGGAATGGCTGCTGTATCACCGCCGGATGCGCGCGCCGCAGCGGTTCGCCCCGGTGCGGAGGTAAAGCCCTCATGTGCTGGCTATGGGGAAGAGGAACGGCGCCGGCCTGATGAACGGTGGGAACCGCTATAATCTGTACTCGACCGACGCCCGGATCGGGCGCATTCTGGAGGCGCTGAACAGCCTCGGACCGGCGGTTATGCCGCCGGATGAAGGATCAGGCTGATGGCCTTCACAACACCGCTTGCGCTCTTGCTGCTGGTAGTCGCGCTGCCGCCCGTGATCGCGCTGGGCTGGCCGCGCGTCGCCTACCGCCGGGTGCGCGACCTGACCAGCCTTGCGCTGCGCGTCCTGATGCTGCTGCTGGTCGTGCTGGCGCTGGCGGGCCTGCAAATCGTACGCGCATCCGACCGTCTGGCCGTGATCTTCCTGCTCGACGCATCGGACAGCGTCGGGCAGGCGGCTCAGGAAGCGCAGCTTCAGTTCGTCGAAGCCGCGTTGGCGGAAATGGGCCCCGACGATCTGGCGGGCGTCGTCGTCTTTGGCGCGAACGCGGTTGTCGAACGCCAGCCCGGTTCGGTGCGCGAGCTGGGCGCGCTCCGGTCGACGCCGGTGACCAGCAACACCGATCTGGCCGAAGCGTTCCGTCTGGGGCTGGCGCTGTTCCCGCCGGACACGGCGCGGCGGCTGGTGCTGCTCAGCGATGGCCGCGCGACGGTCGGCGACACCGAAGCGGCGGCCCGGCTGGCGGCGGCGGCGGGTGTCGAAATCAGCTTTGTTCCGGTAACGCGTGAGGCGACCGCCCCCGAAATTCTGGTCAGCGACGTGCGCGTACCGCCGGTAGTCAACGCCGGGCAGGAATTCGACCTCAGCCTGACCATCGACGCTGAAACGGCCACCGCTGCCACCGTCACCGTGCTGGCGTCGGGCGAAATCATCCACCGCCAGCCGGTCGAGCTGCGCGCGGGATCGAATCGCTACACGCTGACGCTGCAGGCGGGCGGCAGCGGCTTCCGCGACTTCCGCGTACAGGTCGAGCCGGATGAGGGCGACGGCTTCTTCCAGAACAACCAGCTTTCCAGCTTCAGTCAGGTCGTTGGTCCGCCGCGCGTGCTGGTCGTCGCCGCCGACGACGCCGAAGCGACCTATCTGACACAGGCGCTGACCGAAACCGGGCTGGAGGTTGACGTCATCCGGCCCGCGGAACTGCCGGTCGGCGTGGCGGCGCTGGCGCAGTACAACAGCATCATCGTCGCCAATGTGCCCGCGCCCCAGCTTTCCGAGGCGCGTATGCGCGCGCTGCAAACCTATGTGCGCGATCTGGGTGGCGGGCTGGTCGTCACCGGCGGCCCCGACGCTTTCGGCCCCGGCGGCTATTTTCAGACGCCGCTGGAAGAAACGCTGCCCGTGCAAATGCGCCTGCTCGACCAGCAGCGCGTGCCGCAGCTCACGCTTGTCTATCTACTCGACCGTTCCGGCAGCATGTCGGCCATCAGCCCCAGCGGCGTGCCCAATGTCGAACTGGCGAAGGAAGCCATTATCCGGTCGATTGATTTCCTCCAGCCGACCGACCGCGCGGGCATTGTGTCGTTCGATACCGGCGGTTCGTGGCTGGCTGAAGTCCAGCCGGTGCTCGACCGCTTCAGCCTGCAAAATCTGGTCGCGCGTATTCGTCCCGGCGGCGGGACCGACATTCGCGCGGGCATGAACGCCGCCAGTGCCGCGCTGGTGGACGACCCTTCGCCGCGCAAGCACATCATCCTGCTGACGGACGGCGGGGCCGATTCGACCGGGCTGGTGGACATGGCCGCCACACTGCACGACGATCACGACGTCACGACATCGGTGATCGCCATCGGCGTGCCGCCGGGCGCGCAGACCTTCCTGCGCGACATGGCCGAGGCGGGCGGCGGCAACTATCACGCGGTCGAGGTCGTCGAAGCCATCCCGACCATTTTCACGCTGGAAACCGTGCTGGCCACCCGCTCCTATATTCTTGAAGAGCCATTCGTGCCGGCCATCGCCTCCAACAGCCCGATCATCGACGGCATTACCGCCGCGCCGGAACTGCTCGGTTATGTCGCCACATCGCCAAAGCAAACGGCGCAGGTCGTGCTCGTCAGCACCGGCGAGCATCAAGACCCGCTGCTGGCGACGTGGCAGTACGGTCTGGGCCGGGCGGTGGCCTTCACCAGCGACGCCACCGCCCGCTGGGGCGTCAACTGGGTCGCCTGGGATGGTTTCAGCCGCTTCTGGAACCAACTGGTGCGCTGGACGATCACCGAAGGCGCGACGCAAAATCTGGAGACGCGCGTGCAGATGGAAGGCGAGCAGGCGCGCATCATCGTCGACGCGCGCGATGCAGACGGCAATTTCCTCAACGGCCTCGCGCTGACGGCCTCTCTGGTCAATCCCGACCTCTCCTCCGAAACCATCCGGCTGCAGCAGGTCGCGCCTGGCCAGTACGAAGCGACGTTCACGCCCGGCGCGGAAGGCGCGTATTTTCTGGCGATTGCCGGCGAAGCGGGTGAAGATGAGGCCCCATTGCAGGTAGCGCAGCGCACGGGCTGGGTCATGAGCTATTCGCCCGAATACAGCCTCGACGCCGGAACCGCCGACCTCGATTTGCTGAACGATCTGGCCGAACTGACGGGCGGGCGCTCGCTGGCGGAAGAGCCGGGAGCGGCGTTCGCGCACAATCTGGCGCTGGAAACCGCCAGCACGCCGCTGTGGCCGTGGCTGCTGCTGGCGGCGCTGCTGATCCTGCCCGTCGATATCGCGGTGCGGCGGCTCATCATCACCCGACGCGCCTTGTGGCCCCTGCCCCATGGGGCGACCCGTTTTT
>QGUR01000450.1 GCA_003242205.1 Chloroflexota bacterium
CAAAATTTTGGCGATCCCTTTTTTGGCTGGCCACTCCCCCGTTATAAACGTACCCAACTCACCCAGCGTGACGCAGAACATGCTCTTTTGTGCGTTGGGGAATGCTCGGACTGTCCCGCAGTACTAGCGAAACAGTCGCGCGTGACACAGATGCAGCCTTCGCGATATCCGAGAGGGTTACGCGAGCTTTTCCCCTCACCTGTGAAGAAGGGTTCGTGCGGCTTTGTTGAGGCAACCCGTTCTCTTCACTCATCTGACTAAGGCACAATCTGAGTTTTCAAACCGAAAGTTCGTGAATTTGGCGGAAGGAGAGAGGGAGTTTTCGTTTGTACTGCAAGAAGGCAAGGAGTCATGACGCGGCTTGCTTGTCTCGTCCTGATGATTTGTGCAGATGGTCCCGGAAAGACCGTCCGTATCGAGGCAGTCGTGAGATAAATAGTAGGTAAACGCGCAGCTATCGTCTGCCGTGATACCGAAATCGGCAAAGCGAACGCTGATTTCGAGTTGATTGAAGTCGTGAGGATCAGCCGCAATTCGCGGCTGGAGAAGGATATTAATTTTGAAGTCGGCGCGCATGAAACAATCATAGTGCCTTGATGTTTAAACCGCCGTCGACATGAATTACCTCTCCGGTGGAGAAGGCCAGGGCACCACTCGCCAGCGTTGCTACTGCCTGGGCGACGTCCGCAGGCTGGCCCCAGCGGTTGATAGGAGTGAACCCCTGATCGTAACGCGCTTGATAGCGCTCTCGAGCTACGGCCGTCATGGCAGTCTCGATCACGCCTGGCCGGATCTCATAAACGTTGATGCCGTGCGTAGCAAGGCGAAGAGCGAAAAGCTGGGTCATCATTGATAGGCCGATTTTTGAGATACAGTACTCGGCTCGATCAATTGAGGCCATCTCCGTGTTTGCGGAGGAGATCGTTATAATCGATCGAAACGCCTTGCTGGGGGCGTCAATCATCCTGCGAGCGACTTCCTGCGTGAGAAAAAATGGACCACGCAGATTTACGGCAACAAGGCGATCGAAACTCTCGGGGCTGACGTCCAGCATGTCGCCCCGCTTGGCGACTGAAATTCCGGCGTTGTTGACCAGGCAGTCCAGGTCCCCAAAAGCTCGCCACACCCTGTCAACGAATTCGCGATGGTGCGGGATGTCTGAAATATCTGCCGGCACTGCCTCAACTTCTCCGCCTGCTTCGCGGATGATCGAGACGGTGGTCTGCAGTTCCTCGTTATGATCAAGGTCATTTACCACAACGGCGAAGCCTTCACGCGCCAGCGCGCACGCGATACCGCGGCCGATACCTCGGCCGGCGCCGGTGACCAGAGCAACTCTTCGGCTTGTTGTCATGCGTAATTTCATCCAAGGATATTGCGCGCAATGATCATACGTTGAATCTGGTTTGTGCCTTCGTAGATCTGCGTTATCTTCGCGTCCCGATACAGCCGCTCCACCTCGACGCCTCGGATATAACCAATGCCGCCGTGGATTTGCACAGCATTGGCCGTATGCTCGACCGCGGCATCACCGGCAAAGCACTTGGCCATCGAGCATTCGAGAGTAGCGCGTGCGCCAGAGTCGAGCTTTGCAGCGGCGTCGCGAACCATGAGGCGGGCAGCGTGGGTCGCTTTTGCCATGTCTGCGATCATCCACTGAACGGCTTGGAACTGCGCGATCGGTTGGCCGAACTGACGACGAGTTTTCGCGTAATCTACTGATGCCTCCAGTGCGGCCTGAAGAATGCCGACAGCGAGTGCCGCTATTCCCACGCGCCCCTTGTCGAGAACGCTCATCATGATGTGGAAACCGCGGCTTTCTTCGCCAAGAAGGGCGTCAGAGGGCAACTCGATGTTGTCGAACGTGAGCGCACCGATTTGTGAGGCCCGCTGCCCCATTTTGTGCTCCTTTGGGCCTTTGATGTAGCCAGGCCGATCCGCATCAACAAGAAAGATGCTCATCCCCCGCTTGCCCGCTGCTGGGTCCGTTCGAGCGAGCACGACGGCAAAGTCGGCAACGGGCGCGTTGTGAATCCACATCTTGCCGCCGTTGAGGCGCCACCCGGTCGCGGTACGCTCCGCCCGCGTCTGTATACCACTGACGTCCGAACCGGCTTCAGATTCGGTAATCGCATAAGCGCAGCGACGTTCGAAGCGCAGCAGCGGACGAAGATAGCGTTCGCGCTGTTCATGCGTTCCGTGTTCCGTCAGCAGCGTCGAGACGAGCTCGACAAGACCACATTGATCGGCGACCGACGCGTAACCCCGCGAAAGTTCCTCCATCACGATGGCGTAGGATACGCAGTCTGCTCCGACACCCCCGTATTCAGCAGGCGTAGTGATCCCGAACAGACCTAACCGGGCCATTTGCCGATAAATATCCTCAGGGTAGGTTTCCGTCTCATCGAGCTCGCCTGCCCGAGGACGCACTTCGGCATCCACGAATTCACGCACTGTCGCCGCGATCATACGATGCCGTTCGGTGACGGTATTATCCGACAACTGAGACGATTCCATTATGGCTTCCTCGAACTATTTCGCTGTCGCGCGACTCAAAAAAACGTGGACGACAAGGCTGAATGGATCTATTACATCGATCTACTAGATCGAGCTAGTAGCTTTTGAAGCGCATTGATCAATTTATGACGAAGGGAGGGCTCATGCTCAAAAAGGGCTTGGTTTGCACTCTGGCCGCTGCGGCGGCTTTCGTGGCCGTGCAGTCGGCAGGCGCGATGGAGCTAACGGCGGCTCACGTCAATCCACCAGGTGAGCCGTCGAACACGGCATTCGCTGAGCTGGCGAAGAAGCTCGAGGGGTCCAAGACGGGGCTTTCGCTCAAGGTCTTCCCACAGGGCCAGATCGGGGATGAGAAAGACGCCATCGAGCAGGTG
>QGUR01000451.1 GCA_003242205.1 Chloroflexota bacterium
GCGGAGTTGTATGGCGATGGCGGCGCGTACGCCAGCCTGAGCGACAAGGTCATGACGCGGGCAACAACCCATGCGACCGGGCCGTACAACGTGCCGCATGCCAAGATCGACTGCTATGCCATGTATACCAACAATCCGCCTTCGGGCGCGTTTCGCGGTTTTGGCGTGACACAGAGCGCGTTCGCCGTCGAACAGAACATGGATCTGGTCGCCGAAGCCATTGGCATGGATCCGCTTGAGTTTCGGCGCATCAACGCCCAGAAAGTCGGCGTGACGACCGCGACCGGGCAGCTTCTGCAAGAAAGCGTCGGCCTGCTCGATACGATTGATCTCGTCGACCGCGAGATGCGTAAGGACGGTTTCCGGTGGTCATGGCGTGAGGGCGATACGGTCTGGGCGTGGGGCGTGGCCTGCGCCTACAAAAACACGGGTCTGGGCGGCGGCGCGCCTGACCGCTCCGATGCCGAAGTGGAAGCCTTCGAGGATGGCACGGTCGAGGTACGCACGTCGTCGGCAGACATGGGTCAGGGTTTAATAGCCGTGCTGGCACAAACCGCCGCCGAGGAGCTTGGCCTGCCCTACCAGCAGGTGCGCGTGCTGCTCTCGGACACCGACCGGACGCCGAACGGCGGGCCGACCACCGCCAGCCGCCAGACGTACATGAGCGGCAACGCCGTGCGCCTCGCCGCGGGCAATTTGCGCGAGCAACTGCGGCGTGTGGCCGCCGAAGAACTGGACTGCCCGCCGGAACTCCTGCGCTTCGAGGAAGGACTGGTGCGCTACAACGGATCGAGTATCCAGTTCAGCCACGTCGTTCGGGCAGCCAAAGCGCAAGGGTTGCCAACGCGCGTGCTGCAGGAATACTACGGGCCAAAGACCCAGCCGCTTGGCACGGGCGGGGCAATGCACTTCGCCTTTTCCTACGCGACGCAGGCAGCGCTCGTCTCCGTCAGCCTGACAACCGGCGAGGTCAAAGTCCATCACGTCATTTCGGCAGCGGACATCGGTCGCGCCATCAACCCGATGCTGGTGCAGGGGCAGATCGAAGGCGGCATCGTCATGGCGCTGGGCAACTGCCTTACCGAAAGCTACATCGTCGAAAACGGCGTGCCGTGGAGCACCCTGCTCTCGCGCTACAAAATGCCGAGCATCAAGCACGCGCCGAAGATCACCAACTATCTGGTCGAGCACCGCACAAGCGATGGCCCGTATGGCGCGAAGGGCGTCGGCGAGCTTCCGTCAATCAATACCTCGCCCGCCATCTGCAATGCCATTTACAACGCGACCGGCGTGCGCGTTTTCAGCCTGCCGGTCGATCAGGACGCTCTCTACCGCGCCATCCGCAAGGGCGAGAAGGAAGTCCACACCGCGTGGCACGATGTGCGGTAAATCCTCTCATCCCCGGCTCTCTCAGAAGTGGGAGAAGACCGGGGATGAGAGCTAGGCAATAGCAAACCGGCTGATACGGAACAACCCAACGTCGTGCCGCGTTTCGCCTACAAAGGCCAGATCGCACAGAATTTCGCCAAGCAGGTGGCTGAACTTGAACGCATGCCCCGAACAACTCGCGCTGATGATGACGTGCGGGTGCTGCGGGTGGCGGTCAACGACGAAATGCTCGTCGGGCGTCATGGTGTAGAGGCAGGGGCGCGCAAGTCGCAGCGGCGCGTCAGCGCCTGCGGGGATGAAGCGGCGCATGAAGTCCCGCGCCATTTCGATAGCTTCCATGTCGGGACTGCGATCCATCGTTGCGACATCGGCGACGGGCGGGCCACCATGCATACCCACTTTGAGGCCAGAGCCGCCTATGCTCGGCAGTCCGTAGCTGATCATGCCGTTTCGAGCGCGAACGTGCCCGATGAAAACAGGAAAGCGCTCCGGTTCGAAATCGCTGGCCGGTTCGGCGGCGAAATAACCCTCCTGCGCCTTGACCGGCGTTAGCGGCAGGTTCAGCCCAACCATGCCGAAAACTTCGCGCCCCCACGCGCCGGGAACCAGCACCAGACGCGCGCCGTGAAACGCCCCGCGCGGCGTTTGCACCGTCACATCATCGCGCCCAACCTCGATGCCGGTGACCGGCGTCCCCGCCTGCACGATGGCCCCGCGCGTCCGGGCAAGCCGCACCTGTGCGCGCACGCACTTCGACGCCTCAAGCACGCCTGAATCGGCTTGATAAATGATCTGGAAATCGTCCTCGAAGCGGAACTGGGGAAAGCGGGCGCGAGCCTCCTCCGGCGTCAGCACCTCGAATGGAATGCCCGCTGTTTGCAGGCTGCGCGCAATATCGCTCAATGCCGGTTCGCCCGCCGGAGCGAAGTCGATGCCACCGGTGCGCGTGTAGAGCCGTTCGCCTGCCTCCGCCTCAAGCGCCTGCCAGCCGGGAAACGTGGCTTTTGCCAGCTCGACGTAAACCGGGTTGTCGTAGGCATAGCGAATGATGCGCGACGCGCCATAAGAGCTGCCAAGCTGGTGGTCAATCTCGAACTGTTCCAGCAGCAGAACACGGTGGCCTGCTTTCGCGGCATGATAAGCCGCCGCGCTGCCGACCGCCCCCGCGCCAACGACGATAACGTCGTAGTGATTGTTCATGGAAAATCCTTAATTCACTGCGTCGCCGGAAGACCACACTCCCGTCTCCACTTCTACGACGCGTCGTTTGCCGTAGAGGAGGGATCGGAAGATAAAGTTCCCGCCATGCCGGCGAACATCTGCCGGAGCGCCGGATACAGGTCGCGAAACAGCCGGTATTGGCGGTCGTAATGCGTCCCGTGTTCCTCCAGCGGGTGCAACCGGCTGTGTGGCGGCGGGCGGGTGCGGAAAACGAAACTGTCGGACTCGCCCTCCCGTCCCTGTGCCCGCCACACCCCTGCCCCCCCCCGCGCACG
>QGUR01000452.1 GCA_003242205.1 Chloroflexota bacterium
GCAACATAGCCTCGGCATCGGCCCGGCACTCGCGCCGCAAAACCGCCTCCCAGTCGCCGTAATACCACGGCGCGTGGGCATCATAGGTCAGGTGCAGCGCAACGTTCACGCCGTCATCGCCGGGCGACATGGTAAACGTCATCCGGCACAGCATTCCGCCCGTGGTCACGTAGGTGATTCGCTTCTCCGGAATCGAGTGGACGCACTCGCCCCAGCCTTCAAAGCGCGTGTTGGCCAGATGATGCGCCCATCGGAAGCGGGAGCCTTTGATCGGGCTGCGTTCGACTTCGCTGATTTCGGGCGTGTTCGGCCAGATTTCAACCAGATGTTCCGGATTCTTTAGATATTCGAAAATCTCTTTGACCGGCGCATTGATGTGGATGTTTCGCTTCGCTTCCTGCATGTCTCACCGCCTTTCTCTGGAGGATCGCATTACCTTCAGAAGCTACGCAGAAACCATACACGTCTGCTGTTGCCCCTAATTTCATTTTCGCCAATCCGCATCCTGCAAAGGTCACATACGCATCGTGACATTACGCTAAAAACGCGCGGCAACGGCAAGATTGGCGTTATTGGAGCTTGAAAGGCGCGTTGTCACACACCGGCCTGATGCGGCGCGCAGTCATAACGGTCATGACGGGGAAAGAAAACCGGGCAGCGAGATGCTGCCCGGCGATCAGATCAACTCTCGACGACAGGTAAGCGTTGCAGGCTGCCGTTGGGTAACAGCAGGAACTCCGCAATCCAGCCCTCATGGCGCGCGTTCTGAACCAGAATCCAGTCGCCATCCGCGCTGCGGCCCAGCGCTTCGAAGACGGCCCCGCTTTCCACCTGCGCGCGCACCGGAAAATCGGTTCCCGGCCCCGTGCGGAGGTTGACTCGTTCGGTGCTGACCATCGTCACCAGCGTCGAAGCGCGTCTGGGCAGGGGTGAAATGGCGACCGTGGACAGGGTTCGCACTTCGGTCGTCAACTCGCCGGTGCGTGGCCGTTCCGCCGTACCGACGTACACCGTATCGAGTCTGGCATTGAGCGGCAGATAACGCCGTGGCAGGCGAAACTCGATCACTTCTCCAATCGCCATGACAGCGTCGGTTATCGTGCTCCGGCCTTCGGGCGTCTCAATGGTGACTTCAGTAGCATTCGCCACTACCGTGAGGTCCGCCTCGCGGTCGAGATTGGTGTCGAACAGGAAGGTCAGCGTATCGTCAGTCGCGGCATACGGCCACACGACGGCGTAAAAATACGCGTCATCCATGACGGCCCGCAGTTCTCCCCGGCCAATCATTTGAGCCGCCGTGACGTTGAGGATGGTATCGTAGGCCAACCAGTCTTCAGGCTCACCGTCGATGCCAAGCCAGGTGAATTCTCTGGGCAACGGCGGCCACTCTTCTTCAGGCAGCCGCAGCAGCCAGGCCGCCAGCCGCTGGGCGAAAACGTAGTTACCCACCTGCACCGGGCGGTTATTCACTTGCAGCAGTCCGAAACTGTTCAGGATCATTTCGCTGTCGCCGAGGATGGCGACCCGGCCTCCGCTGAGCCAGTTCTCGGAGATGGCGGCGATATTAATGCGACCGATCATGTCGGCTGGCGTATCAAAAGCAAATGGCACCGCGGGTGGCGCATTCGGGTTGTTGCTGGGAAAGATCGCCGGATCGGACTCGACATAGCCAACGTCCGTATAAAGCAGCGGGTAGGAGCGGCTGTCGTAACCCAGCCCGAGAGCCGACACCGGCCGCGCGCCCCAGATCCAGATGGGCGCGCCGACAGCCCGCAATGGATCAGTAACCGGATTCGGCACCAGATCGGGATAAACCAGCGAATAGGTATTGGCCAGGTTCGAGAGGCTCGCTTGCGTATACTGAGGTTCGATGATAACCCCCTCGCCAATCTGAATACCGTAGCTTTCTCTCAGCAGTTCTGGCAGGCCGCTCCGGCTTAAGCGGCTATTGACGTTCTGGCCGCCCAGAAAAAAGTTCTCCGGATCGAACGCCAGCAACACGCTACCACCCCGGTAGAGATGCGCCCACAGGCGCGCAATATAGGCCGGGCGAACTGTTCGCAACGGGCGAACCAGAACCGCCACCTGCGCGTCTTCCGGGATCGAGTCGGTAGGCGCAATCTGCTGCACGCGTGCCCCAAGCGCGCGAAAGATGTCCGCCAGCGCCGACGTGCCGATCTGGCCGCGGTTGGTGACGGTCGAACTGTCAATCGCGCGCCCCTCGATAAACACGACCAGTGGCCCTTCCTCATTCTGGGCGTGCAGGGGCGCAACCAGCACCAGCGACATCAGGACAAGAATCAGGTAAAGTTTCCGGTGACGCATCATGGTTGTCTCTGCCAGATAGGCGACATATGCGACGACGACCCGTCGTCCGTCGACTTATTCATTCGCTTCACCTTCGGTTGCTTCCGTGTCAGGCAGCGGCGTCGCGGTCGGGGCCAAAAACGGCGTCGGCGTCGCCGTTGGCAGCGGCGGCTCAAATGTCAGTTCGGCTTCAGGATTCGGCTCGGCCTCAAGCAGCCAGCCAACGATATTCAGTCCAAAGATCACGTTGTCGGGATAGAGGAAATTGGTTGTGTTCGGCGGCGACGTCTGCAACCCGGCGCCATTCGTCAGGAACTCGCGGTCGCCCACGACAACAATGCGCGCGCCGGTCGCCAGATTTTCCGACGCAGCAGCGATGGCAAGCGTGTTCGGGTTGGTGTCTTCGGCGCTGTAGAACGGCAGCGGGCCTCCGGTTATGTACTCTTCATAAGCCGTCTCGCCATAGTAGCCTTCGGGCGCGAAGACCAGCGGCGACGCTGGGACGGCCGGATCCGAGCACCGAACTCCAACGGAGCGCACGCGGAAAACCAGACGTTGTTCGACGCACATGCCCA
>QGUR01000133.1 GCA_003242205.1 Chloroflexota bacterium
GCCCGCGACGGGAGGGGGGGGGCGCTGGGGTCCGACCGCAGCGGAACGAATTAAACCCTGACCCCCGCAAAAGCGTTTGGGGGGGGGGTTCCGCCGTCCCCCCCGGCGGAGCCCCCGGGCTGGGGGGGCAAACCCCCCGCCAGTACATCACCATCGGAACGACCGACAGGAGCGCCGTGCCGATCAATGCCGGGATGACGCCAATCCTGTCTGCCAGCGCGCCAAGCAGGAACGAGAACACCGCGAAAGCAACGCTCCCTGCGAAACTGTTGAGCGACCCCATGGTCGCGCGCTGCGCGTCGGTGAATTCGCGCTGGATCAGGCTCTGGCTGGCAACAGTGTTCACGCCGAAAAAGATGGAGTTCGACGCCATCAGCGCGGGAGACAGCACGGTCGGAACCGCCAGACTGAACAGGTTGATCAATTCGCTGATCGTCATGCCGCCGACCAGCAGCCGGAACTCGCCAAACCGCCGGATCAGCGGCCCGGCGAAATAAAAGCTGATGGCCGCCGTGGCATTGGCGATCAACTGGGCAATGCCCAGCGCCCAGACAGGCCACAAGCTCTCGATAAAGGCCGAACGAAACAGCCACGACGACTCGCCGGTGGCAAACGAGAGGATACTCGCGATGCTGAGCGCGCGCAGGCGGGCATTCTGGCGAAAGTGCCGCAGCGCGGTCGAGAAATGCGCGTAGATGTTGCCGCGGCTACCGGAGTGCGCGCGCGGCTCGACAAGCCGCAGGCTGACGACGAACGCCAGCGCCATCGGCACAACCGACACCCACATGACCAGTTCAAACGAAATCGCCGCGATCAGACCGCCAATCAGGGCCGAAATCGCCAGCGCGATCTGGAACATGGACGACGTTTTGCCGAGATACTGCTGGAAGTCGTCCTGTCGATCCATTTCCACGAGGGTATCGTAGAGCAACGCTTCATTGTTGCCGCTGTAAAAAGCGCGGCCAAGCCCTTCAAACACCGCGCCGACGAGCAACGCCAGATACGTGCCGCCAATGGCGTAAAAAGTTAGCGAGAACACGCCGGCAACCGCGCCATACACGACCGTGCGCTTGCGCCCGACCATGTCGGACAGAACGCCGGTCGGCACTTCGAACAGCGACTGCGCCAGCATGGTCACGGAAAAAACGCTCATGCCGAGCGCATAGGAGCCGGAAATCCCGGCGAAGTACAGGATGGCGATCGGGCCGTAAGGGCGAAAATCGGCCCAGAAGTTGAACCAGCCAAGCAGGGTGAGATTGCGGGCAATACGCGCCATGAAAACACCGCCAGTCGGGTCAAATTGGACGAGTATAGGTCACAATGGGTTCGCGTCAACAGCGGAGATGGGCTAGCAAGTGTGAAAAACATAAAATTTTTCGAAATGCTTTTCCTTTATGCATCAGCAATCCAACCCGTTGTAAGCTGGCGTAAGAGTGGAAGGGCGCGCGCACCGCACCCCAACGCCCCTACAGCGCCCCTTTCACTCATTTTATTTCCACGTCTGCCGGGTAAGACTGCATCTAGCCAGTCTGATAACAAAGGGGTAGACTAGGCACGCCTTCGTCACAGTTGTAAGTTCCAGATAACTCATGCGCCGTATTTCTGCCGGAAACAACCTGACCATTGACATGGACGCCAGCCACTGGCGTCTTGTGGTTAATGGCGACGGCAGCGAGCGCGTGCTGGTTGAGGCGTCGCAGGGGCAACCGCTCCGCTATATGCCGACGTTTGGCCAGCGCCGACGCCTGCCCGATACCGGTTTACTCCCAACCCTGTATATTCAGCGTGTCGTACTCGGTTGGTCCTTAAAGGACGAAGCGTGGCATCTTGGGCTGGTGCTGGAGCCGGAGCTGGCTGAGGCGCGCGGCAGCCGCTGGTGCGAGGTTGCCCACTGGCCCGACCCGGAGCGCGATCTATACCTCGATATCGCCCGCGAAGCCGGAGAGCATCTGGCGCAGGCCGTCGCGCGTCCGTTTGAGCTTATTCCCCCGGCGGATGGAGCCAGAGCCGCCGCAGCAGCGCCCGCCGAACCGCGCCCGTTGCCGGCGCTGCCGGTAGCATTCGACGTGTGGCGGGTCGAAGCGCGCGGCGATAATACGGTCGAGTTCGTGCGTTCGCCGTCGTGGGCGCGGGCGCGCATCCTCCGCATCGTCTGGTATCTGTTCTGGACGGTCATTTACCTCGTGCTGTCCATCACCACGCTGAGCGGCAAAATCGCGCTGCCCAAGCCGGAGTTTCTCCCCTATCTGGGGCTGGCCTCGGCGGGCATTCTGGTGCTGATTACCCTGAACCTGATCGTCCAGCTTATTCGCCAGCCTAACCGGTTCGTCGTCGATGGCGCAAGCGGCGCGGTCGTGGCGTTGCGTGGCAACAGCCAGCGCTGGCGCGTCGAGCGCTCGGAGATCGAATCGGTTTACGTGTCGCAGGTCGCCGGCAAAAAGACCAGACGCGGTGAGCGCACCATCACCCACGGCGAGATCAATCTCTATCTTGGCAACGGCAAGTTCAAATTTCTGGTCGAAAATGGGCAGATCGCGCTTTGCGCTGGCGAGGACGAGCGGCCGGTCAGCACCGGCGTCTATCCGCTGACGCCTGAAATGACCCGCACGCCCCTGCAGATCGCGGGCGCACACGTGGCGCGCGTGCTGGGCGTCCCCTGCCTGTACGACCGCCGGGTGCGATAGCGCGCCCGCCGGTCTCCCCACTTTTCATCCCGCCGCCCACGACAACATTTCGTGAACGCTCAGCATTTGCTCAGGCTGCGGCGGTTGCCGTTTCGCTTTCCGATGCTATGATGGGAAAACCTTTTGATAAGTTGACCGTAAAGCGCCGATCCTTATGAGCGATGAACGCCCCTTAATCCTGTTTACCAACGACGATGGCATTTCCTCGCCGGGGCTGTGGGCATCGGCGGAAGCGTTTGCCGACATCGCCGATATTCTGGTCGTCGCGCCGCGAGAGCAACAGTCGGGCATGGGCCGCAGCCTGCCGGTCGCCAGCGAGGGCCGGATCGAACAACAGCGCATGTCCTTCGGGGGCCGGGAATACACCGTCTATGCGGTCGATGGCACGCCCGCTCAGGCCGTGCAGCACGGCGTCCTCGAACTGGCCGACCGCCTGCCCGATCTGGTCGTTTCCGGCATCAACTATGGCGAAAACTGCGGCAACGGCGTCACCATTTCCGGGACGGTCGGCGCGGCGCTAGAGGCCGCCAGCCTCAGCATTCCGGCGATTGCCGTTTCCCAGCAAACCCAGATCGAGCTGCACAACAGCTATTCGCGCGAGGTCGATTTTTCCGCGGCGGCCCATTTCGCGCGCATGTTTGGCCTGTGGCTGATGCAGCATGACCCGCCCGACGACGTGGACGTGCTGAAGATCGACGTGCCGATCAACGCCACGAAGGACACGCCGTGGCGTATCACGCGCCTGTCGCGCAACCGCGTCTACTGGCCGACACGGCCCGAACGCGTCGCCCTGAGCGATATCGGCCGTATTGGCTATTACTTCAACAGCGACCCCTCGGAAGCCGAGCCGGACTCGGATGTTTACGCGGTGCTACACGAGGGCGTCGTCTCGGTCACGCCGATCAGCCTCGACATGACATCGCGCACAGACCTCTACCGTCTGGGCCGTCTGCTGCAGGGCGGCGCGCCCCCGCGGCTGGAAGAAGTCGAAAAGGCCGAATCGCCCACGCGCACGAAAGTGGAAAAGATCAGCAAAGAGAGCTAGCCTCCGGCGAGGCGCTCGCAGGTCGCAAAAGCGACCATCCCCATCCAACAGGCGTCATTCAGCCAGCCACGCCGGCGCTCCTGCATCCTCCGTGCCCCGGCGGTTCCCCCGGCGTTGCGCGCCCGCACGCCTGCGGCTACACTTCTGCACTCATAAATATTTCACCCGTAAAAAGGATATGTCTTCATGACGGAAACGACACGCTTTAACCTGCCTCAGTCGGAAATTCCACGCGCATGGTACAACGTTCAGGCCGACCTGCCGCGCCCGCTGCCGCCGGTATTGCATCCGGCGACGCGCCAGCCGGTCGGGCCGGACGATCTCGCGCCGTTGTTCCCGATGGCGCTGATCATGCAGGAGGTCAGCCGCGAACGCTACATCGAAATCCCCGACGAGGTACGCGAGATTTACAAGCTGTGGCGGCCAACGCCGCTCATTCGCGCCCGCCGTCTGGAACTGGCGCTGGACACGCCCGCCCATATCTATTTCAAGTATGAGGGCGTATCGCCGAGCGGCAGCCACAAACTCAACACCGCCGTAGCGCAGGCCTATTACAACAAGCAGGAAGGCGTGCAGGCGCTGACGACCGAAACCGGAGCGGGCCAGTGGGGAACCGCGCTTTCGCAGGCCTGCAACTTCTTCGGCCTCGAATGCACCGTTTATATGGTGAAGGTGAGCTACGAACAAAAGCCGTATCGCCGCGTCATGATCCAGAGCTTTGGCGCGCAGGTTTACGCCAGCCCAAGCGATACCACGCAGGCGGGCCGGGCCATCCTCGAACAGTCGCCGGACAGCACCGGCTCGCTGGGGATTGCCATCTCCGAGGCGGTCGAAGCGGCGGCGACCAGCGGCGGCAGGTCGAAATACGCGCTCGGCTCCGTTCTCAACCATGTGCTGATGCACCAGACCGTGATCGGCGAAGAGGCGCTCAAGCAGCTTGAAATGGCGGGCGAGTATCCCGATGTCGTCATCGGCTGCGCGGGCGGCGGCAGCAATTTCGCCGGCCTCGCGCTGCCCTTCCTGCGCCAGAACCTGACCGAAGGCCGCAAAACGCGCATTATCGCCGTCGAACCGGAAGCCTGCCCCAGCCTGACGCGCGGGCGCTACGCCTACGATTACGGAGACGCGATCGGTCTGGCTCCGCTGGTCAAGATGTATACGCTCGGCCATGAGTTCGTGCCACCGCCGCTGCATGCCGGCGGCCTGCGCTATCACGGCATGGCCAGCATCGTCAGCGAGCTTTACGACCAGAAACTGATCGAAGCCGTCGCCGTACCGCAGCTCGAGTCGTTCGACGCCGCCGTGCGTTTCCTGCGCGCCGAAGGCATCGTGCCCGGCCCGGAACCGTCACACGCGATTGCACAGGTGGTGCGCGAGGCTCAGGCCGCAAAAGAAGCCGGTGAAAAGCGCGTCATTCTCTTCAACCTTTCCGGCCACGGCTATTTCGATATGAGCGCTTATGAAGCCTTCCTGAGCGGCAAGCTGGACAATTACCGCTTCCCCGAAGCGGCAGTCGATAGCGCGATGGCGCAGTTGCCGGTGGTGGATTAAGAACGCCTCGACACGCCCCACTGCCACTAATCCGGGGCGGGTGGACGTCGAACCGTCGCGCGCTGGCCCTCGCATGTAGTGACACGGCATTTCGATGTCGTGTCACTATTTCATTTCCGGCCTAGCGCCCCTTCCGGCGATAGCTCTGCGCCATGTTGATGGAGCGCTGGACTTCGGCCAGTTGTTCGTGTTGCTGCAAAAACTGGAAGTGCTGTAACGCGGGGATCAGGCGATAGATCGCCTGCTCGTAATCGCCCATCGTCATAAAGACGTTGCCCATGCTGCGCAGCAGTTCGGCTTCGCTCTGGCGGTCGTTTTCCTCGTGCGCCACCAGAAAACCCTGCTGGTAATAGTCGATGGCGATGCTGTAGAACCCCTGGAGGTCGATCTGCTCCGGGGCGTACCGCGCCAGCTCGCAGTACAGGTTGCCGATCAGGGCAAGGCGCTGGACGACGACATGCCACTGCGACAGGGCGCGATAAATTTCTACCGCTTCGTTCAGGTGAATTAGACCGCTGGCATAGTCGCCCTGCGCGATATAGCTGTTGCCCAGATTGTCGAGCCGGTTGGCCAGCCCGCGCTGATCCTGCAAATCGCGGGCGATGGCGACCGAATAGGCGTGGAGGTCGGCGGCGGTGGAATACTGCTGCAAGTCGTCATACACCAGCCCCAGATTGCTGAGCCAGTTGCCGTGACCGCGAATGTCGCCCAGTTCTTCGGAAATGCGGATCGCCTGTTTGAGATAGGCAATGGCGTAGTCGTAGTGACCCAACTCGCGCAGGATATTGCCCATGTTGCCGAGCAGGCCTTCTTCCGTCACGCGGTCGCCTTCGGCCCGGGCAATCGCCAGCGCCTTATCGAACGAACGTAGCGCCTGTTCCGGGCGGCCCATGCGCTGGTAAACCACGCCCAGATTGCCGAGGAAGCGCCCTTCGCTAGCGCGGTCGCCCTGACGCCGCGCGATACTGGCAGCCTGCTTCAAGCCTTCGGCGGCAGACGCATAATTATGCGCCTTCATCGCATCCCGAACCTGGCGCAGCCAGTGCGAGAGTTCGCTCATGGCAGGGCGCTTGTTCTCCTGTCTAAGGCCGGCGTAACCTCACAAAAAGCGCGACCGAGAAAGCGACGACGATGGCGAGCAGGCCGGTGCGGGCAACCCACGCCAGATCGGCCTCAAGCGGCGCGACCGGCAGGGTATCCGCGGGCTGGCGGTCGAGCCGGACGATGGTGAACGCATCGCTGATATCCGGCAGTGTGTGCTGGTTCACCGATGGCGTGCCGCTCAGCAACGCCAGCAGCGCATCGTAGACCAACGGCGCTCGTTTGCGAAACAGATACAGCGCGCGCGCCGCTTCGCCGCTATCCTCCACGACACTGGCCCGGGCCGCGAACCGCCGCGTCCCACACTGTACGCTGACCTCCGGCGAGGCCAGCAGGTTCTGAAACCACTGCGGGCGGCGGCCCCAGGCGGAAACGATATAGTATTTACTGCCATGCTGCCGGTACTCCACAGGTGTATAGCGCGGCAGCCCGCTTTTACGACCGCGCGTTCCCAGAATCATCAACGGCAGGCCGCCGAGCAGCCCTCCCAGCCCAAGGCGATACAGCAATACGGGCAACCGGAGCAAAGCGCGGCCAAAGCCTGCTGGATAGGGCAACGGCGTCATGGTTGTCGCCAGTCTGTTCGAGTTCAACACGAAGACTGCTTGCCGTGCATGGTTGACCAATCCTCCCTGAAAGCGAGTATACACCCGCTATTACAATCGTGCATGGACAGGGGGAGTCGCACTCAAAACGGCTTCCTGAGGTGGGAGAGGCGCATCTGGACATGAAAGTTACGTACACATGACAGCGCCGAAATAATCCGTTATACTAAGACCCATTCGCCAGTTCTTTCGCGGTCATCTCCAATTCTGTCAGGTCTGGCGTGCTTCCCATTCTTCTCAAAACGAAACTCGCCATACCGCCGCTCCGCCCGCGGCTGGTCGAGCGGGCAAGACTCATAGAGCGTCTGGATACAGCCGCGCTGCCGCCTCTGGCCCTGATCGTCGCCCCACCAGGATTTGGCAAAACCACTCTGGCCAACCAGTGGGCTCAGCTTCAGGATATGCCCCGGGTCTGCTGGTTCACCGTTGATCAGGACGACAACGATCCCATCCGTTTCTTCGGCTACGTCATCGCGGCACTGCAATCTGCGAACCCTTCGTTCGGCACACAGCTTGTCGAGTTGCTCCAGTCCGCTCAGGCGGACATCCTGAAACCCGTAATCGCCGCTCTCATTAATGAGCTGAGCACGCAGCCCGAACCGATCCTTCTCGTCATCGACGATTACCACGAAATCACGAACCGCGCCGTCCATGACGCGTTGATCTATTTGCTCAATCATTTACCGGATACCCTCCGGCTCATCCTGACGACTCGCATTGACCCACCCCTGCCGCTGGCGCGCCTTCGCGCCAACGGCCAGTTGCTCGAGGTTCGGGCGGCAGACCTGCGTTTTTCCCCGGATGAGGCTGCGTCATTCTTTCAGGCGATGGGCTTGGAGCTGCAAGGCGACGATATCACGCAGCTCAACAGCCGGACGGAGGGATGGATTGCCGGGTTGCAAATGGCGGCGTTATCCATGCAAGGCCGGGACAGCAACGCCGTTCGCTCGTTCGTCAGCAGTTTCTCCGGCAGCCACCGCCACGTCGTCGATTACCTCCTTGACGAAGTCTTGCAGCGGCAGCCAGAACCGGTGCAAGACTTCCTGTGCGAGACGTCGATTCTGGGCCAACTGTCCGCTCCCCTGTGTGATACCGTCACCGAACGACAGGACAGCGACGAGCTTCTCAAGTACGTGGATCAGGCCAATTTATTCGTCATGCCGGTCGATAGCGAACGGCGGTGGTATCGCTACCACCGGCTTTTTGCCGATGTCTTGCGCCACCGGCTGCAAAAATCAGACCCTCAGCGCGTACGCAGGCTTCATACCCGGGCAAGCGAGTGGTATGAAGCGCAGGGGGTAATCGGCGAGGCCGTTTCCCACGCGGTCGCCGCCGGCAACACCGAGCGCGCGGTACGGCTGGTGGAAGCAGCAGCCCATGACCTGTGGACTCGACAGGACATGCTCAGCGTTCGCGCGTGGCTGCACGCGCTGCCCGATGCAGCCATTCAATCCAGCGCGCGCCTGACCCTTCTGGAAGCGCAAATCAAACAGTTTCAGGGCAAACTGCGTGACGTAGAGGGCCTTGTCAGCCGGGCGCGCCAGTTGCTGGCCAACGCCCCCGACGCCGATCCCATCCTCACGGGCGAACTGGCGGCTTTGTCCGGCATGTTCCTCAATTTTGCCGCCGATCCGCAAGAAGGCCTGCGGCAGGCGCAGCAGGCGGTTGAAGTCCTGCCTGTGACCCATCCGTTACATGCCACAACGGTACTTAATCTGGGTATCGGTCACTGGCTGATGGGCCGCCTCCCCGAAGCCGCTGTAAGCCTGCAGCAGGCGCAGCAGTTGTGCCTGAACATCGGCAACCGCTATCAGGCGCAGGTCGCGACCGCCTATCTGGCCGAGACACGGCGGCTGCAGGGCCGGCTGCGCGAGGCTGAAAGTCTGTATCGCGCCGCGCTCGACCTGACTCCCGACCGGCTGGAGTTACCTGACGTCAACGGGCTGTATATCGGATTGGGGGCGCTGGCCTACGAGCGCAACGATCTGGAAGTCGCAGAGCAACTCCTGGTGCGGGGGTCGGAACTGGGACAGCAGGAAGAAAACATTCTGGTTGTCGTCGCCGGACTGCTCTTTCAGGCCCGACTTGCACATGCCCGACGCCAGACCAGTCGGTCGGTCGAGTTGCTCGCTCAGGCGCTTCAGCTTGCGGATTCGCACCAGCTTCGCTGGCTCTGGAGCGTGCCGTCGATCCGGGCGATATGGTCGCAACTGGCCTTGTTGCAAGGTAATGAAGCCGCCGTGCAGGAATGGGCCGATACGCTGCCGCCCGCGCTGCCAGCAACGCCTCCGCTTCGCCGGGAAGCCGAGCAACTCGCTTTAGCCCGCTTTCTCATCGCACGCGAGGAGAGCGAGGCAGCGCTTTCGCTTTTGGCTCAGGTCCAGCAAACCGCCCTCGCCGCAGGGCGTCGTCTCTACCTCATGCAGGCGCTTGCGCTTCGCGCCGTAGCGCTCCAGAACGCCGAACCGGCCTTCCGCACCCTTGAGGAAGCGATGGCGATGGCGGAACCGGAAGGCTTTGTGCGCCTGTTTGTCGATGAGGGCGAGCCAATGCGACGGCTGCTGGAACGGTATGTCAACCGCCGCACGTCGAACAGGCTGCGGCCCTATGCCTCCCGGCTGCTGCGCGCCTTTGCCGGCTTGCCGGCGACCACCGAACCCGCAATCCAGAACCTGCCTGAGCCGCTGAGCGAGCGCGAGATCGAAATCCTCGGGCTGATGAGCGAGGGCCTCTCGAACGCTGACATCGCCAACCGGCTGTTCCTGAGCGTAACGACGGTGAAGAAACACGCCACCAATATTTTTGGCAAGCTCGGAGCGGCGAACCGTCAGGAAGCCGTGGAGCGAGCGCGCCAGCTTCGCCTCATCCTCTAAATCCCCCATTAGACTACTACCCGTACTACGACCTCCGGTAGCCTGACTCTACTACCGTCGCTTTCTTATTCTTTCTGTAGTCACCAACACGGCACAGCTTTAGCGACGAGGAGGGCATATGGCACCGGCTTCATCCCAACTATCACGCTTGACCGCGCAGCCAGGCGGCGACTTCGTGGTCTTCCGGATTGGCCTGCGTATCAACAGCTACTGGAAAATTCATCAGTGGTTGCCGGTGGCGCGCATGATGATCCCGATGCTCAAGGAGCTGTATAGCCACCCGGAACTTGGGTTTCTTGGGGCCGAACTGCATATCGGGTTGCGCCACATCTTTCACATTCAGTACTGGCGTAGCTACGAGCAGTTGATGGCGTATTCGCACAGCAAGGATCATGCCCACCTGCCCGCATGGCGGGAGTACAACCGGCGCTACCGGGCCACCAACGCCGTTGGCATCTTCCACGAAACCTATCGCGTTCGGGCCGGGGAGCAGGAAAGCATCTACGTGAACATGCCTCCCTACGGTCTTGGGCTTGTTACCGGCGTTGTCGAGGCGACCGGGCGCAGGCAGTCAGCCCGTGGGCGCATGAGCTTAACCGATGGACAGGACTCCCCCGTGCCGGCCTACGGGGAAATCGCCCCGGTGGAAGCTCGTTAAAGCCGATTTCGCACAATTTCGCAACCGTATCACACCAGACTGGAAAGCGAGACCCGGTTATGAACCCCATCCACACCAGCGATCGTTATGAGCGCGCCCGTCGCCGCGCCAGACAGTTGCGTGAGTTCTACACACATCTGACCGTTTACATCATCGTCATCTTCGGACTGGCTATTCTCAACCTGCTTGTGAGCCCCGGCGACATCTGGTTCATCTGGCCGCTGTTCGGCTGGGGAATCGGCGTCGCCGCCCATGCGGTTCATGTTTACGGCCCCGGCAAATGGCTCGGAGCTGACTGGGAAGAACGCACCATCCGGCGGCTGATGGAGGAAGAGGCGCAGCACGTTGAGCACGACACGCCGAAGCGCAGCTAACGCCAACCGGCAAGGTCGCTAGGGAAGCGGCGAAAATGAACTACAGCATATGCGTGAAGGGGCATCTCGATCATGACTGGTCAGATTGGTTAGGTAGTGTTGAAATCAGACATCTGGAGGACGGGACGACCGTCCTCCGGGGGAGCTTTCCCGATCAGGCAGCGTTGATTGCCACGCTGACGAAGCTGAATGACCTTGGGATTACCGTGATATCCGTTGGTCCGGCAAAAGCGGATTGTGATCCGCCCAGTGCTGCAAGCCAGCAACCGCCAGACGGCATCAGCCCGGATTAATACGCTCCCGGAACACGTCACGGGCTGCAAACCATTCCGGCAGCCCGCCTCGTAAAATTCGCGCCGCCTTCACTTGCGCTTTGCCTACGCCGGGGCGTCGCGGGCCGTCATGGGATCGGCGCTTGGGCGGTGGTTTCACAGCATGGACGCGCCCCGCCAGTCTGATAGAATGACAGTCACCTACAGCAAGACTGACCGGAGCAACACATGCCCGATGACCGCGATCTGAAGCGTCCTGAGCGCGATGACACCCCCGAAGCCTCCACCGATGACGCGCCGGACGCCCGCGACGCCCATGAAAACCACGAAACCGAAATACCGTCTGAAGCCGGCGCGGAAGCGGCAGGCACGGATGACGCATTTTTCCCGGCGACGACCGGCGCTTATCTTGCCTCCCAGTTCGCGGCGGATGCGGCGGCCGACCAGCCGGAAATAACCGGAGAGCCGGACCAGCCGCAGGCTGAAGCGCCCGCGAACCGCGGGAGCGGAAACCACAACCCCAAACGCG
>QGUR01000134.1 GCA_003242205.1 Chloroflexota bacterium
GATTATGGGCGTAGCCTTGACCGCTGCACAGGACCTGATTCACCCGGACGGGCGGCTCAACCAGATCGCGCACTTCGGCGGTGACGCCTTCTACTGCGTTGACGCCGACAAAAACCCCACCAACGATCTGGAGGCCTTTGAGGAAGATGGCGGCTTCCTGCTGCTGGACGCCAACGGCCAGGAACTGTGGTTCGTTGCCGCTGCAGACGTGGCGGAAGCGGTGGCCACGCTTGAAGCTGACAGCGAGCCGGTCCTCATCGCGTCCGGTCAGGGCAGCTACGGCCCGGTCGAACTCTACGTCTACCTCGCTGGCGATGAGCCTGAATTTGTCTTCATCGGCTACGACGAGCACGGCAAGTCCAACAGCCTGACGTTCCGTGGTTGCTCGCCGGTTGGCCCGGGCCCCGACCCCGACCAGCCGGAGGCAGCGGAAGATCCGACACCGACTGCGACGCCGTTTCCGGTAGCATAAGCAACTGAATAATCGAGGGCCTGAGCAAATTGCTCAGGCCCTGATTTTCCCCACACAGGTTAAATGCGATAGACCTTCGACGCCGTGCCTCCGAGCACGGCGTTGATTTCCCCGCTGGAACGGCCTTCCAACGCGTCATTTATCCCTAGCCAGATGGCCTGATAAGAACCGGCCAGCGTGGAAACTGGCCAGCCACTGCCAAACATCAGGCGATCTGCCCCGAAGGCGTCGAACGCGACATCGACGTAGGGCTTGAGCGTGGCGGATGTCCACGTTTCCCAGTCCGCATACAGCGGCAGGCCGGACAGTTTGGCATACACGCGCTCGTGCTCGGCGGCCTCGCGAAGCTGGATTTCCCATGGCGTCAGGTTACCAGCGCGAATCGGCGGCTGGCCCAGATCGTCAATCACGATGGTCAGGTCGGGCACGGCTTTCGCCACTTCGGAAACCAGCCGCAGATATTCGGGAAAACCCCCGGAAAACTCGAAGAGCTGGCGCTTGCTGGCCAGCAGCTTCAGCGATTCGAGCACGACAGGCTGCAAGACCCACTCGACGTTCGTCTCCAGATTCAGCAGATGGCGCACGCCGCGAAATTTCGGGTGTTGCGAGTACATATCAATGCGCTTCTCCACCTCTTCGGGGATCATCAGATCGACCCACCCGACGACCGCGCCGATCCAGTCGGTCGCATCGGCGACGCGCAACATGTAGGCCGTATCCTCATACGAATTGGCGCTTTGCACCAGCACGGTGCGATCAATGCCGGCGGCACGAAGCTGCGGCGCGAGGTCCTCAGGTTCAAACGACCTGTAGAGCGGCCCAAGCTCGGCTGTTAGCCAGGGATATTCGACTTCATGCATGTTCCACAGGTGTTGGTGCGCGTCAATCCGTGCCATGCCTGCTCCTCTCATGAGTAGCAGCGACAATGCGCGCTTTTCGCTCCGCCGTCGCGCTGCTTGTGGCCGACCTGCCCGCACCTATTATAAGGTGGAATGTAATAAAATAACCAGTGCGTTACGGGCGCTGGTTTCGAAGTGACCGCGCGGGAAACTCGCTGCTTATGAAAAATGAGGGAAACGCCGGGGATAGATCGAAGCGCCCGCGCCTCTTGCTTCGTAGCTTACGGCAGGAGACGCGGGCTGGTGTTTATTTCGCCGGTTCGTCGCACGGCAGGCTTGCGCGCCGGAACGTGCCGGTTTCCCGCACGATAGGCCGCATTTCGTTCGTCATCAGCACCAGATCAGTCGCCCGGCGGATGCGCGTTTGGCGATACGGCGGACGGTCTGTGCGGGTCAGCGCTACCCAGTTGGCGCTGGCCCGCCGCCACCCAGCAATGCCTGCGCTCAGCCACTGGCGAAACCGGGTGATCGGGGAGACGTGAAAGCGCGTCTCGCGGGCCAATACTGCCAGGCGTTCCATCTCGGCTTCGCGCAGCAGGTCGCGGGCGCGCGCCCGCGATACATTTTCGATTTCATATAGATTATGCAAATCCATGAAGAAGCCCTCCTCCTGCGCGATAGTTCAGAGTTCGACTTCGATTTCAACCGTAGCGCGGGTTGCCGATGAGACAACCGCGTGATCCCGACGCCGGGATAGAAGCGCGAGCGCTTCTCCAGCCTGAATGATGTAATCGCGCCCGGCAAAGGTTGCCCAGGCTTCGCCGCGTACCACCCGCAGCCAGCGCGCTGCATGGGGAAGATGCGCGTAGTTCTTGCCACGCAGCGTTAGCCTGTGCCGCACCGGCTCGTCGTCAACAACAGCATCGCCACTGGCAGCGCCGGTCGCCGCCAATTCTGGTGTTGTGTCGTCATTCTGGCGCATGGCGTTCCTGGCCTCCATACTCACCCATCACCGTGTAGTCTAGGCATTCAACGCATAGACAGCGCAGAGGAAACGCAAATCCGCCAGACATTCCTGCCTGTGATGGTAAAATTCTGCTAGAATGTGTCGCCAGGTTGTAACCGCGCGGTTCGCCCCGCGCCTGATACGGATGAGGACACGAACGTGGATACCAGTCGACTTGAAAAGCTGCCGGTCATCTCCTGGGCCGTCGGCCACCCGCGAATTGCGGCCTGGATCGTGTTGTCGCTGGGCATGATCATTCTGCTGGTGATTGAAGCGCGTGAGGTGGGTCTGCTGGCAACCCAGTGGCTGGCGCTCATCGTCGCCTGCGTACTGGTCGCGGGGGCCTGTGTATGGATCATTAGCTGGGAAGGCGACGATGAAACCGACGACGACCTGACCGGTGAGGCGGCTGTCAAAGACGACAGCGCGACCACGCGCGGCTAGCCTACCCCCACCCCTTCCGACAGCGAATACAAAACCTCTCCACCTGCCCGGCAGCAAGCCCGGCGTGTGGAGAGGTTTTCATGTTAGGGAATTGCCCGGCTAGCGAATCTTCAATTCGCCGATGCCGCCGTCGTAACGGATATTGATCTGCCGTGTAGCGGTTTCGTAGTTCGGCGACTGCCAGACGCCTTTGCCACCAATCGCCGACCGGCTGCCGCTTACCTGTATGAACGACGACGGCACGTTTATGTTGCCCAGTCCAATTCTGGCTTCCAGCCGCACCGCCGCGCCGGGGGCCACGCGGATTTCGGTTTCGCCGACGCCGCCCTTGATGACCGCATTCATCGCCGTGTTTTCGCCGATCCGCAGCTCGATTTCTCCCGTGCCGGCGCGCAATTGCAGATCGATGTTGCTGTTCGGCGGCACATTGACTTCGATCTCACCGATGCCGCCGTTGATGACCGCCGGCAGGATGCTGTCGGTCTGCGGCAGATGCACTTCCATCTCGCCCGTACCGCCATGAATCTCCAGCTTTGTCAGTTGCATCTGGCTCAGGCTGTAGACCGATCTGCCCACGCCGCTGTAAATGTCCAGTTCCAGCGGGATGTTGGGCGTCAGCGCCACATTCCAGCGCAGTTTGCCACCGCTGCCAAACCAGCCCGCAATCCCGCGCACCCAGTCGGCGGCAGCGCTGCGCTGGCTGAGCGTGACGTCCTTCTCCGTATCGCCGATGACGGCAAAGTCGATTTCGCCAACGTGCGTGATTTCAGCATCAATCAGCGCGTCATCCGTCGCGGCGTAGACGGCGGTTTCACCTACCGGCGTGTCGAGACGAACACGTGCTGCCGCGGCATTGCCGACGATTTCGGTGAAGCGCTCGGTCTTGATAGCCTCTTCATCGCCGGCCACCCCTAGCGACTGCACAAACTCGCTGATGCGGTCGCCAAGCTCCGCGAACGAGAACGACCACTCGGTCTTGTAGGTTGTGTTCTTGCGTTTCTCCTCGGCCATGTCATGTTTCCTTTCGAGTTAGCGTTGTGCAATTGCCGTGCGGTGGCTTCACCCGGCAAACCTAACGAATGTTCAGGCTGCCGGTTCCACCGTGGAAAATGATCTCGATCTGGCGTTCTGCCGTGTCGAAACCGGCGGTCTGCCACACGCCTTCGTCGCCAATGAAGCGGCTTTCCTCACCGCTCACGCGCGTCCAGCCGCGTGGCACGTTGATCGACCCGGTTCCGACCGAGCCGCTCACCCGCACCGCCGCGCCATCCGGCACATCAATGGCGGTGCTGCCGGTTCCGGTGTTCACACGCAGCGTTACGGCGGCACGATCGGGAATGGCGACGTTGATACTTCCCGTTCCGGAATCAAGCAGCACTTCATAGGGCGTCTCCAGAGCAGGTAAAGCAACGGTAATCGAGCCGGTACCCCCGTGAACCTCCAGACTGTTGAGCATCACATCGGCAAGCTGAAGCTCGGACGATCCGGTTCCGGTGTTCACGATCAGGTCAACCGGAACCCCCGTATTGAGCCCCAGTTCCCAGTCGGCTTCGTCTTCATCGGTGAAAAGGTTGAAGAAGAAGGAGCTAGTGCGCTCGAATTCATTGTGCAGGTTCACAAAGCGCCGGCCATCTTCGTCGCCGATGGCGATGTCCAGCCTGCCGAAATAGTTCACCTCGCCTTCCAGCAGCTTGTCCGGGTCAGTGGACGGAGTGACGCGCAGGCTGCCAACGGCAACATCAAGCTGGATTTCGGCGCTTTCAGCGTCATCCAGAGGAATGTCGATGGTTTCGGTCTGCGCTTGCTGAGCCTGCACAAGGCCAAGCGAAGGCCCCGCCAGCACCAGCGCGACGATCAATGCCACCGCGCCAACGCCGATTAGCGTCGACAGAGCGGGCGAACGGCGGCCTAACAGGAGTTCCAGCCCAATGGCGATGAGAATCACGGGCCAGAAGCGGAAGAGTACCGAAAGGTGCGCGCCGGTAATGACATTGGCCTGAGCAAGCAGCCAAATCACGCCAGCGCCGATCAGAATGGCCGGCCAGATCGATAAGCCAGTACGATGCGGTCGTGTTTCCTGCATGGCGTCAACTCCCCCGGATATTACGGGCTACTGGTATTTACGCAGCCAGTGGGGAAAAGTTGCGACGCCGGTTTTCAATGCCTGCAAACGCCGGCTCAGTTCGCCGGGGCGCAGCCGGGAGGGCCTTCAGGAGGATAGGTCCACGTCTGGCGCACGGACTCGTCGGCGGTCATGGCGCGAAACTCGTTGTAGGTCGTCAGCAGAGTGCGGCAGTCGCCGAGGATTTCGGCGGCCTGCCCCTGCAAATACCAGCATTCAAAGCGCCGCTCGCTGACCGGGACGCCCTGAATGACCTGCAGGGTCGAACAGCGGTGCAGGCTGTCACGCGCGGCAGCGAAATTGCCCTGCAGGAAATACTCGCGCCCCAGTTGGTACCAGCCATCCGGCCAGCTTGGCGCAAGCTGGGTCACTTCCTGACAGTAATGCAGCGCGGCTTCGCGCTCGCGCATGGTACTGGAAAGCTCGCACAGACGGAAACGCGCCTTGACGTTATCGCCGTCGAACGTCAACACCTGATAGTAAGCCTGTGTTGCCATGTCGGCATTGCCGAGCTGAAGGGCAAACAGCGCCTTCTCGAAATAGAGCGGCAGCAGGCGCGGGTTAAGCTGGATGGCCCGGTCAACGGTGTCGATGGCCGTTTGATAATCGGCAACATTGCTGTAACTGAGCGCTGCCGCCCGCAGCGCGTCCACGGCCCACCCGCGGCCCTCGACGGCGCGCTGGCTCTCGCGCATGGCGATTTCGAAGCTGCCGACGCTACCATAGGCCAGCGACATGGCGGTGCGGGCCAGCGCATGATCCGGGTCGATGTCCAGCGCGCGCTGGGCCACTTCCGCCGCTGCCGCCGGGTTCCCCCCCGCGGTGAGCGCGAACGCATGGACAGCCAGCAGGTCCGGATTGCCGGAAACGCGCGTGACGACTTCCGATGTCAATTCCAGCGCGGACTGGCGGTCAACGGCGCGGTTATAATCGCTGTAGCTGCGATAGATCAGCGCCCGCGCAAGCAGGACGACAGCCTCCGGCTGGTCCGGTTCCTCGCTCAGAATATCCCGGCTGATCTGAACGGCACTGTCCAGATCTCCCCGGTTAAACGCCTGCAGCGCTGCCGCCAGACGATCATTGATCGTGCTGCCTCCCGGCGGCGCGGCGAGGCCGTTGGCAAGCCGGGTTTGAAGCCAGTTCCACGAAAGCATACCAACGCCGACCAGTATGCCCAGCAGGATGGCAGACGGCAGGCATCCCGTTTTCCGGCGGCGACGATTGCGAAAACTGAGACGAGAGTTATAGCGCTGCACACGCATGGATTTTTGCCGGTTGTGTTTGGAGAAGGAGCAACAAGTACCCGCCAATTATTACACACTCGGCGTCAAAACCACATGAATCGTCCTCGTATTTTCCTCACATCATTTCGTTTGCCGCCGGCTTTCGCCGTATAACAGGCGTCACGCCAGAGTCTTATCGGTTTCTAAAAACCATACGAGCGCCGGTTTTCTATAATGCGGTCATCGGTGGCTGAAGTTGGGAGATGATTTGATGACCGGACGACGACTGATTTTGTTCCTAGTTCTGGTGTTCGTTCCCACCCTCGCGCTTGCTCAGGAGCCGACCGAGGAAGCCACACCGTCGATGCTGGAACCGGGGCCGGACTTCATCACGCTGGCCGATCCCGGCCTGATGCCGGAGGGGATTGAATATGACGCCGAGCGCGATGTCTTTCTTGTCGGCTCGCTCAGCCGTGGCAACGTCAACCGCGTAACCCTCGACGGCGAGATTACGGAACTGGGGAACAGCGAGCAGGCGGCCTCGATTGTCGGTCTTGAAGTCGATGAGGCGCGCGGGCGCTTGCTGGCAGCCGCCAACAATCAGGCGGAAGGGACGACAGGACTGGCGATCTTTGATCTTGAGACCGGCGAGCAAGTGGCCTACGTCGATCTCTCGGCGCTCATACCGGACGCCGAAGGCTATTTTGCGAACGACGTCGCAGTCGATGCCGACGGCAATGCTTACGTTACCGACAGCGCGAACGGCGCGATTTATCTGGTGGATGCCGAGGGCAATCCTTCGATCTTCCTGATGGACGAGAGTTTTGTCGGGCAGTTCATTGTCAATGGCATCGCCTATCATCCTGACGGGTATCTGGTCGCCGTTCGCAGTCCGGGCCTGATCAAAATCCCGTTGGACGCGCCGGAGAGCTTCACAGCGATCGAATCGCAAGACGAACTGGCCCCCGGCGACGGCCTGATCTTCCTCGATGATGACACGCTGATTCTGGTTTCAAGTCAGGAGAACCGTGTGTTGCGCCTGGAAAGCAGCGACGATTTTGCCACCGTTTCGGTGAGCGGCGAATTCTGGGCGCTGCCAGACTCATCGACAACAGCGGCGATTCGCGGCGACGAAATCTACATCGTCTACGCCAAATTCGGCCAGCAGAATGTCGAAAACTACGCCATTCAGAAGGTTGTGTTCGAGGAAATAGCCGGATAATCGCAGATGCCTATCTGATGAGGTAATCCCCGCAGGGCCGGCATGTCCGGCCCTGTCCCCGCTGTCGCCTGCTCGCCCATCTGCTCGATGACTCAGACGAACCTCCGCGCCGAGGCCAGCGCGGGATGCGTTACAATATACGTCATTTGAGCAACGGCCATGAAACGAGATGGATCGAGCGCGACATGATTACGGTAGCCGACGCCCTCAGCCTGAACGAACTCAACGGCGCGCGCGTGGTTGCCGGTAATGCCGGCCTCAACCGCCCCGTGTCCTGGGTCCATGTTGTCAGTGTCCCGGACGCAGCCGAGTGGTTGAACGGCGGCGAACTGGTGTTGACAACCGGCAACAACCTGCCGCCGGATGCTGAAGCGCAGCAGCGCTACGTGCAGGCGCTGGCAGACAAGGGTGTCGCCGGGCTGGCGCTGGCCGTGGGCCGCTACATCAGCGCTGCGCCCGAACATATGCGTGCGGTTGCCGAACAAAACAATTTTCCGCTGATCGAAATCCCATTTCAGTCGCGCTTTATCGACATCGCCCGACAGGTCAACGAGCGTATCAGCCAGCAGGCGCTGGCGACGCTGGAACGGGCGCTGACCATCCATCGCGTTCTGACGCAGTTGGTGCTCGACGGCGGCGACCTTAAGGATCTGGCAGAGACGCTGGCCCGCCTTGTCGGCCAGTCGATTAGCATCGAAAACGAGCGTTTTGAAGCGCTGGCCAGCGCCAACATCGCGCCGGTCGACGAAGCGCGTCGCTACACGCTCAGCAAGGGGCGAACCGACCCGCGCCTGATCGAGGCGTTGCAGCAGCGCGGCGTGCTCGACCTGATCCGGCATACGCTGCGCCCGGTCGCCCTGCCGCAGATGCCCGAAGTCGGGCTGGAGATGGAGCGCATTCTCGCGCCGGTCGTCGTTCACGGCGAGATTTACGGCTATATGTGGATCATTGCCGATGACCGTCCGTTGAACGACCTCGACCGGGTGGCGATCGAAACCGGAGCGACCATCGCGGCGCTGATTCTGCTACATCAGGAGGCGGTGCAGGTCGCCGAAGCCTCGCTCAAAGGCGGCCTGCTGTCCCAGCTCATCCAGCCGGACGGCAGCCATGAAACCGTACTGGCCGATCAGGCGCTGCGTTATGGGCTGGACCTGACACACGCCTACCGGGTGCTGGTGATCGAAGCTGCCGATCGCACATCGCAGAAGCATCTGGCCCTCTACCGGCAGCTCAACCGGCTGGCAGCGGCGCAGAAATGGCCCGCGGTTGTCGGCCAGTTCGCCGGGCAGGTGGTCGTCATCGCACAGGGCGATAGTCAGGTTCAGGAGATCACCAGCGGCATCCTCGCTGAAATCAATAGCGACATCCGTCTGGGCGTGAGCGCGGTGCATCACGGCGTCCGGAAGGTCTCCGAAGCCCACCAGCAATGTCTCGACGCTCTGGAAATCGCCAGACGCCTGCGGATGCCGGATCGTGTCGCCCGGTTTGAAGCGCTGGGCTATCTACATGCGCTCTATCGCGCCGGTAGCGAAAGCGTAGCGCTCAACCCCTATGTGCCCTGCCTGCGCCGGCTGCTGCGCGAGCAGCAGGCCGACCTGTTCAACACGCTCGAAGCCTATCTCGATGCGGGCGGCAACGGCGTGGCGACTGCCGAGCGACTGACCATTCACCGCAGTACGCTCAACTACCGGCTGGCGCGTATTGCCGAAATCTGCGAGGTTGATCTGAGCGATCCACTGACGCGCACCAACCTGCAGGTCGCGCTCAAACTGCTGCGCCTGTTCGAGCCGGCGCTCGGCTAAACGCCTTCTGGCGGCGCTGCAGTAATTTTATTTGCAGCCCTTCATGGTATAATTGCAATCAGTATAACGTTTTTCATCCCTATTCGGCTCCCCGCACGGCACAGCCGTGTTGCAAACATCCGAGAGGAGTACCCTATGAGCGAGCAACCCATGACGAATGGCTCTCGTCAGGGCCTCGATCCCCTGATCGTCATTGCATCTAACCGTGGCCCCTTCTCGTTCAAACGGCGTGAAGATGGCAAGTTTGCCTACAAGCGTGGCGAAGGCGGACTGGTCACAGCCCTGTCGGCGGTGGCCGATAAACACGATGTCCTCTGGATTTCCGCGGCGCTCAGCCGCGACGATCAGGAATGGGCGCGCCGCCATGGCGACAAGCCGCAGCAGGTCGGCAATATGCGGCTGAGGCTGCTGACGATCGAACGGCAGCGCTACCGCAAGTACTACAACGTTTTTGCGAACCCATTGCTATGGTTTATACAGCACGAACTCTGGGACGCGCCGCGCAACCCCGTCATCTCCAAGGAAACCTGGGATGCCTGGGAAAACGGCTACGTCAGCGTGAACAAAAAATTCGCCGAGGCGATCGTCGCCAGCCTGCCGAAAACCGACCGGCCGATCATTATCTTCCCGCAGGACTACCACCTCTATCTGGTTCCCAAATACCTGCGCGAGATGCTGGGCGACCGCGTCCAGATCCAGCCGTTCATCCACATCCCATGGCCGGGGCCGGATGCGTGGCGCGTTCTGCCGCAAGCGATGCGGGAAGCGCTGTTTGAAAGCCTGCTGGCCTCGGATCGCGTCGGGTTTCAGACGCAGACCGACGCCTTTAACTTCGTGCAGACCTGCCGGCTGTATATCAAGGACGCCCACTCACGCGGCAGCCGCAACTCGATTGAGTATCGCGGGCGGCGGGTTCTGGCGCGCGCCTATCCCATTTCGATTGACGTCGAAAAGGTGCTGGCGCTGGCCAACGAGCCGCAGACGCGCCTGCTGAAACAGCAACTGATGATGTCGATTGGCGACAACAAACTGATACTGCGTACCGACCGCATCGAGCCGAGTAAGAACATCCTGCGCGGCCTGCTGGCGTTCCGCACGCTGCTGGAGACGCATCCAGAGCATCGCGGCAAGGTGCAGCTCCTCCAGTTGCTGGTGCCATCGCGCATGGGCGTCAACGAATACCAGACTTATCTACAGGAGGTCACGGCGACGGCGGCCATGATTAACGCCGATTTCAGCGACGATTTATGGGAGCCTGTTCGCACGATCATCGGCAATAACTACCACCGCGCGCTGGCGGCGATGCAGCTTTACGACGTGCTGCTGGTCAATCCGGTGGCCGACGGCATGAATCTGGTCGCCAAGGAAGGCGCGCTCGTCAACCAGCGCGACGGCGTGCTGATCCTGTCCGAACTGGCGGGCGCGTTTTACGAACTGGGCGAATACGCGCTGGACATCTCGCCCTACGACGTCTACAGCACGGCGGAAGCGATACATCAGGCGCTAACGATGGACGATGAGGAGAAGCGCCGCCGGGCAACGGCGCTGCGGGAGCAGGTCGCCAACGCAGACGTGACGCAATGGTTTTTCAATCAGGTATCAGACGCGCTGGCAGCGCTCGACAACCATGAGAGAAATTCCTCAACCCCCGGCACACCAGGCAACAAAAAGTCCGCCGATTCGCGTACGGAAGCCGGCGTGCCGGACGCTTCAACGCCAACCCCAAGGGCGTAACACATGCCGTTCGAGCGCAATTCCCGCGCCACGCGGAGGGCGTCGGCATCGGTGGTGTCATCGCCAATGAACACCGCCGCATCCAGCACGAACTCCTCGATCAGGCCGCGAAAAGCGGTTCCCTTGTCAATTTGCACCGGGGGGCGCAGTTCAAACACCCTGTGCCCCTCGAAAAAGCGAACGCCATGCGCCTGAGCGATTTTTTCGATCCGGGGGCCGAGCGTCGCCTGAACGCGATCCGGCGCTTCGGCCAGACGGTAGTGGATCGAGATGGTCGCATCCTTGTCCTCGACGATCGTGCCGCCAACCAGCAGCGGCGTCACCTCCGCCATGACGGCTTCGAGCGCCGGGCGATAGGACCGGGCTTCCGGCACGATTTCGACCCGCCCGTCAACCCAGCGTTCCAGACCGTGATTGCCGATGTAGGTCAGACCGTCCAGCCCCACCCTGTCGCGCAGGTCACGGACGCCGCGGCCGGAAACCACGCCCACCAGCGCCAGTTGGTTCCGCAGCAGGGCCAGCAACTCGCGGTTACGCGCGGAAAGTTGTGCCGCGTCCGGCGTCGGCGCAATCGGGCTGAGCGTGCCGTCGAAATCGGCGACCAGCCCCAGACGCGAATGCTGAACCAGCGCATCGAGCAAATCAGCGTGGCGTTGCTGCCAGATCGTCATGCGTGCCACTCTCCCATTCTAAGATTGTGTGTTGGCGGCGAATTCACAAAGAATACACAGATAATTAAGCCATCAGCCATCTCAGTGGCATAGACTGTAGGTGACTTGAGTTTCTGCAGGAACTTTTGCACATACCGGGGTTTCACGCCACTTGTT
>QGUR01000135.1 GCA_003242205.1 Chloroflexota bacterium
GCGCCCGCCAAACCCGAACGCGCCTCAGATCGAATTTTTTACCTCCGACGTGCTGGCGGTCGCGCCGGGGCAAAGCCTGACGCTCTACTGGTCGACGCGCAACGCCACCAACGCAACCATCTACCGGCTGGAGCCGGATGGCACGCGCAGCCAGTTATGGAACGTGCCGCCGGATGGCAGCCTGCCGGTGTCTACTCGCCGCAGCGACCGCGACCGCGTGCAATTCGTCCTCGCGGTGGGCGAATCGACCCAGCGCGTCGAGCAGATGCTCGAACTGCCGCTTTCCTGCCCCGACACATGGTTCTTTGAAGGCGGGCCTGAAACCTGCCCGCAGGGGCCGGCCATCGAGTCGCAGATCGTCGAGCAGGAATTCGAGCGCGGGCGTATGGTATACGTGCGCGAGATGAACCGGGTCTACGCGCTGTTCAACGACGGGCTTGCGCCCGCATGGGTCGTGTTCGAAAACCGCTTCGACCCGGCGATACATCCCGAAAGCGAAGAGAGTTTTATACCGCCGCCGGGCTATCTACAGCCGCTGCGCCAGCTTGGCTTCGTCTGGCGCGGCAATGACCTCGTGCGTAACCGTCTGGGCCTTGCGATCATGCCGGAGGCCGCTTACGATGGCTTTGCACAGGTCGCGCGCACGGCGAACAACGCCGAAAACCTGTACGTCAGCAGCGCCAACGGCTCGGTGCTGCGGCTCGCACCCGAAGGCGAGTCGTGGCAGATTATCACTGCCCCCTAATATTGCATGACTATAATTGCGCTTGCGTTTGCACATTCCGCCACAGCGTATGGTCATACGGGTGGCAATACCCTGTTGTCTTCCGTCTCGCCATGGCGAGCGGAATTTCGGAGACTTCCCTGATGCTGAATGAGACTGCATCTTCGACCAACGATCGCCCCGCGCTTCGACATCCCGTGCGCCTCCCGCCGCAGGCCGAGCGCGTGCGCGATGAAGCGCTGCGCGAGCTGGTCGCCGGTGTGCTGATGATCCATGACGAGGACTACCAACCATCGCTGGAAATCCTCGCCCGCGATTTCGTCGTCGTCATGAACCCGAATACCCGCTTCGTCGCCACCTTCAGCGGCAAACTGCTGCACGACTCGGAAGCAGCCTACGAACAGCTTGACCGGGCGCTGGCAGAGCGCGACGAATACGCCATTTTCCGGACGGTCGATGACAAACACGTCATCCACATCCTGTCGGGCCGCGTCACGCCGAAGCCGCACGCCGTCTGGGTCAATGTCGTCCTGTTTCTGATCACGGTGTTCAGCGTGCTGGTGCTCGGCACGCAGATGGCGATCAACGAAATCGCCGCGACCAATATCTTCCGCGCCAGAGCGATTGCCGAAAACTTCTTTCTGGAGTTGTGGCGCGGGCTGCCGTATGCCGTCAGCATTCTGCTGATCCTCGGCTCGCACGAACTGGGACACTATTTCGCGGCCAGACGACACCGGCTGGCGGTGACGCTGCCGTACTTCATCCCCGCGCCATTCATCAGCTTTCTCGGCACGTTTGGCGCGTTCATCCAGCTTCGTGAGCCGATGCGTAACCGCAAGGTGCTGCTGGACGTCGGTGCGTCGGGGCCGCTGGCCGGGCTGGTCTTCGCAATTCCGATTGTACTGATCGGGCTGGCGACCTCGCGCGTCGGGCCGATTGAGCCGGGCGGCGTGCTCGAAGGCAATTCGCTGCTGTACGCGCTGGCGAAAATTCTGGTTTTCGGGCGTTTCCTGCCCGATGGAGAGGTGGACGTTTACATCAATCAGGTGGCGATGGCGGGCTGGGCCGGGCTGCTGGTGACGGCGCTCAACCTCATCCCGCTAGGGCAACTGGACGGCGGGCATATCCTCTACGCGCTGATCGGCAACCGGGCGCGCAAGCTGTATTTCCCGCTGATCGCGGTGTCGATCGCGCTGGCGCTCATCACCAACGCCTGGATTCTGTGGGTCATCCTGCTGCTGCTGTTCGGGCGCACCTACGCCGCGCCGCTGGATATGATCACGCCGCTCGACCGCCGCCGCCAGATCATCGCCGTCGTCTCGCTCGTGATCTTCGTTCTGATCTTTGTGCCGGTTCCGCTGATCTATCTGGATGACGCCCAAACGCCCGCCAGACTGCGCGATTCCGTTTTCGCCCTGCCTGTGATGACGGCGGTCATCGTGTCGCTATTCCAGCGTCTGCGGCGCTGAACGGAGAGGGATAACCCTGCTGCCTGCTCCCGCCCCGAACGGGGTTTGTGGTTCGGGACGGGAACAGGTGGGGAAAGCGCTGTTTAAGCGACGGGCGCGGCCCCGCACGCCGTCGCGTCGAAGCGGTAGCTGTAGACGCCGCCGGAGAAATCAGGGGCGCTCAGGTCGGCCATGCCATCGGGATACAGCGTCAGCCGGTGGCCGGAGGCGCTGCTGGTCGTGCCGGGAACCGACGGATCAGCGACCAGCACGAGCGTACCCGCGCCGGAGGCAGGGTCGATGCCCCAGACCTCGATCCCGCTGGCCGTGCAGTAGACAGCCGCCGGAGCACCGGCGTCCTGATTCAGCCGCCCGTCGCCGAGGTTCAGCACGCTCACTTCGATATCCGCCGACTGCCCGCTGAAGATCACCCACGAGATCAGGTTGACGAGGTGCTCAAAGTTGGTCCAGTGGTAGACCTGTCCTGAGATGGCGACCATGCCACCGCCCGTGGTCGCGGTCGAAGCGAGGGCCTCGGCGATCTGCTCCGCCAGCGCATCCGCTTCTTCCTGTGTGATTTCGCCCGCGTCGACCTCAAGCTGCAGGGTGTCGTCGCCGTCGCCGCCGTCGATGACGTCGCTCACGCCGGAGCCGGTCAGGACGCGCATCAGGTCGTCGCCCGCGCCGAGATTGACGCCTTGCACCACGCCGCTGTTGGCGACGGTGTCATCTCCCGCGCCGCCTTCAATCACGGTTCCCGCAAGCAGGCCGCTGTTGGTGATCGAATCATCGCCGTCGCCGCCGTCGATGACCACGTTCTCGCCATCGGCGGCGTTCGTGATCGTGTCGTTACCGGGCCCGCCGAGCAGGTCGAGATCCTGCGCCTGCGTGCCAGACGCCGATACGGTCAGGCTGTCATCGCCATCGCCGCCGTCGATCGTGCCGCTGACCACGCCGCCCGTCGAATTGTTCTCGCCTTCCGGCGCGGATGCGTGGTTGTTGACGGTGATCGTGTCATTCCCCGCGCCGCCGTCGATATCTGCGTTGACATTGGCTTCGGCGTGGTTCGCGCCGCCTGCGTTGCCGGCAATCGTGCTGCTGTTGTCGATGGTGATGCTGTCATCGCCGTCGCCGCCTGCAATCTCGGCGTCGACATTGGCGCTGCTGTTCGCGCTCGAAGCGGCAGGATCGCCGGTCGGGTTCTGGCTCACCGCGCTGGCGTTGCCAACGCTGATGGTATCGTCGCCGCTGCCGGCATCGACGTTCACGCTGGTGTTGGCCTCACTGTCGATCGTGACCTGCTCGCCGCCGCTGTAATCGACCGCGCTTGAGTTGGCGGTCGCCAGCGAGTCATCACCATCGCCAAGCTCGACATCCGCGTTCAGGCTGGCATCCTGATCGACCGAGTCGCTGCCGCTGTCGCTACTGCCCTCGATGGTGGTGGCGGCGACGTTGTTCAGAGCGACCGTGTCGTCGCCCGCGCCGGCGTCAATGCCGGATACCGCGCCCGAATCGGTAGACAGCGCCGCGGACTGCGTCACCGCATTCTCGCCGATGGCGCCGTTTTGCTGCACGGTCACGCTGCCGGAATTGCTCGCGCTGATGCTGTCATTTCCCGCTCCGGTCGTAGCCGCGCTTCCAGTCGCCACGCTGTCGCTGGTCTGCGTCGCGCCGTTGCCGTTGTTAACGACGTTCGTCGCGCTCGACGTGCTGGCGTTCAACCGGGCATCGCCCTCAAGGCTGCCGCTGGCATCTCCCGAAGCATTCTGGTCGATGGCGACATCGCCGTCCGACGTTGCCGTTGTATTCTGGCTGGCTGTCTGCGAGGTCGATGTTTCGCAGCATGAATCGTCGTTTTCACAATCGTCAGCGTTGCACTTCGCCGCCAGTGGCCCTGCCACAGCCAGAAACAGAGCAAAGAAAAGCAGTAGGCGAACACCCGTTATGCGAGTCATACAGCCTCCTCTCCGGTTAACGACATCCAACACGCTACCCGGTGATGTTCCAGCAACCGAGCTTCGTAATGACGGATACAATATCGATATACAATTGGTAATGCCGCCGGGCCCACAGCCGCCAGATCGCACACCGTCAGCCAGCCCCGGCGCGCCCGCCGTTTCCGATCGCTTCCACGGAGAGACTGATGATGACGAAACGCACGTTGCAACCGGCGCTGATCCTGCTGTTCCTCCTCGCGCTGCCATTTCCCACACGCGCTCAATCCGATGAGATTCAGTTTGCGGACATCACCGTCGATGACGCCTTTGTCATCAGCCTGCCCGCAGACTGGCTGATCTGGCAGCGAGCCGCTTACGACACCGATGAGGAAGCCAGCGAGGCCGCCTCGGACATGATCGCCGGCGTCGCCGGAAGCGCGGCCATCAGCCAACCCGTCGTCGCGCCGTGGGACCGGCTGATCGCCATCCCCCCGACGCCGGTCAAGGGCGGACTGATCCGGCTGACAGTCGAGATTGAGCAGATCGACGCACTCGCCAGCCGCGCGGGACTGGTCGCGGCGAATGTTGCACCCGCCCGCCTGCTCGATCTGGCAGGCGCGGAGCATCTGAGCGTCGTCGACATCAACGGGCGCTATGTGGCTTTTGGCCGGCTTCAGGAAGCGCCCGGCCCGGCGCTGATCGCGACCTATGTTTTCCGCGGCCATAACCGGGCAGTGGTCGTTTCGCTGCTGGCCCCAACCGGATGGCTGGCGGACAATCTGCAACTGGTCGCCGCGCTGCTCGGCAGCCTGCGTCTGGTCGGGGAGCCGGTCGATATTCAGGCTTTTGAACTGCTGGCCGAAGCGCCCTATCCCGCGCACTTCATCCTGCCGCCGGGAAGCCTGCCGGCTGAAACCGACATCGCCGCGAGTGAAGCGCCGCCGCTCGGCGTTTGCGGCGACCGCCCCGCCGAAATCGCGTTCACATCCGCGCGGGATGGCAACTACGAGATCTATTTGCTGGTAGAAGGCGACCCCGAACCGCGACGCCTGACCGAAAACCCCGGCGCGGATATCGCCGCGTCGTGGTCGCCCGATGGCTCCCGGCTTTTCTTCCATTCCGACCGCAACGGCAACATGGACATCTTCTCCATGAATGCCGATGGCAGCGACGTGCAGCAGATCACCGCGACAGACGAGGATGAGCTTGCGCCCAGCGTCTCGCCCGATGGCACGCGGATCGCCTTTCACCGCGTTTACGAGCCGGGGCAGTCGAGCATCCACGTGCTCGATCTCGCCAGCGGAACCGAACAGCGCCTGACGGTCACTCGCGGCATGGCACAGTGGCCCGCGTGGTCGCCCGATGGCAGCCAGATCGCCTTCAACGCCGATTTCTCCGGCGCACTCGACATCCATGTGATGAACGCCGACGGCAGCAAAGTCACCCGGCTGACGCGCGACACGACGCCGGATGGGCCACCTGTGTGGTCGCCCGATGGATCGAAAATCCTGTTCTGGGCGGAACGCGAGCATGGTCGCTCCGAAGCCTACGTGATGAATGCCGATGGGAGTGACGTGCGCCAGTTGACGTACAACCGGACGACGGACTTTGTTGCCAGTTGGTCCCCGGATGGTCGCTACATCGCGCTGGAGTCCGACCGCGGCGGCAACCCTGACATCTACATCCTCGAACCGAACGAGCGCCGGTTCGTGCGCCTGACCGATCATGACGCGGACGACATCGATCCACGCTGGCGGCCCTGCGCCGCCGGCTGATCGTGCGCCGGCCCGCGCCTGATACGACAGGCCGGCAAAGGGGCGGAAGCCACACGGGTTTCCGCCCCTCCGCGATGGATCGGAGTGTTACGGGGTCGAGTTGACGATGGTCAGCGTCGTGTTGCTGCTCGAAACCGAGCTTGTGCCGCCACCGCTGCTTGTGGACGAAACCGAAGTGGACGCGGTGTTGGACACGCTGACATTGCTCGTGCCACCGCTGGTGTTGTTCACCGTCACGTTGCTGGTGTTGTCAACGGTCAGCGTCTGATCGCCATCGGTCGTCGCGTTGACGGTCACGTCCGCGTTACCGCTCACGTTCAGGTTTGCGTCCGTCGCGCTGGTGTTGTTCACGGTGATGTCGCTGGCGTTGCTGACGGTCGAGGTATCGTTGCCAGCGCCGTTGTCGAGGTTCGCGGTCAGCGAAGCGTTGCCGGTCACGTTGATGTCAGCCGAGTCGTTCGTGCTGTCAAACGCGATCGAGCTGCTGTTGCTGAGGGCCGAACCGCTGTCGCCATCGCCGCCGGTCACGTCGTAGTTCGCAACCGACGAACCGTCGATGGTCGCGGCCTCCGCGCCGGTCGTGGCGCTGGTGTAGGTGATATCGCTGGAGCTGTTGCCGTTCAGGGCCGCGTTGCCCGTCAGGCTGGTATTGCTGTTCGTCGCGCTCGTGACCAGCGCCGTGTTCGTGTCCGCCGCCTTGTTGTAAGCGATGCTGCTCGTGTCGCTCACGCTGATGGTGTTGTCGCCGCCGCCGGCATCAATGATGGCGACGCTGTCGGTCAGGCTCTGGACGTTGTCGGTCACGGCCAGCCCGGCGCTGAGATTGTCGTAGACCACGCCGCTGATATTGGCAAGCGAGATCGTGTCGTCGTCATCGCCGGTCGTGATCGTGGCGACGCCATTGGTCTGCGACAGCAGGGTGCTGTCAATCGTGCCGAAAACCGACACGTTCTGGGCGCTGTAGTTCACGCCGCTCGAATTCAGCAGCGAGACGCTGTCCGCGCCGGTCCCGGTCGCCGAAATGGTGCTGTTGCCGCTGGTCAGGCTTTCCAGCAGGGTCGTATCGGTGATATCCGCCAGTTCCGATTCGTTCGAGCTGAGGGCATTCACCAGACTGCTGTTTGTCACCAGCGCGCTGCTCAGCCCATCGGCGCTCGAAAGATCCGTCGTGCCGGTGGTCGCGCTTCTGATCGTCGCGTTGCTGGACACGGAACCACCCATCCGGGCAAGGTTCGCCGAGTCGTACACCGCGACGCTGCTGTTCTGAACGCTCGCGGTGCTATCGCCCACGATACCGGATGACGATGTCGTGCCGGTGGTTTCGCTCGCCACGTCGGCGGATGTCGTGATATTGCCGACAATCGCCTCATTGCGGTTGAAAACGTCGAGCACCGACGCATTCGACACGTCGAGCGCGCCCGAACCCGTGCCGCCGGTCACGGTAGTCAGACCATCGACCAGCGCCAGCAGGGTGGCAGCGTTGGTCATGTCTTCGCCGGACGAGGCAAGGTTCTCGGTCTGGAAGCCGAAATTGGCGCTGTTATCCACGACGACCGAGTCATTCCCGCCCGCGCTGCCATCGATAGTGGTCGTGGCAGTAACCGAACTTTCCGCGTCGGCAACGTTCGACAACGTGCCTTCAGTGGTTGTATTCAGGTTGAAGTAGTCGAGCAGGCTGGAGTTGAAAATCGTGTGCGAGTCGTCACCCGCGCCCGACGTGATGTCGGTCGTGTTGTCGGTGATGCTGTACACACCCGCGTCATGCGTCAGCGACGGATTGACCGTGTTCAGGCCGGTCGAGCTGTAGGCGACATCCGACCCGTTGGTCACGGTGTTGGTATTGCCGCCATCACCGCCCGCCAGCGTCAGGTTAACCGCCGCCGAACCGAAGATGAACGGCGTGCTGCTGCTGTCGAACCCGCCATCGGCCAGACTGCCGTTGGTGTAGTCCAGCGTGCTCAGGTTGAAGAGTGAAGTCGTATTGGCTCCGTTGCCGAGGGTGACGTCAAGCGCTGCTTCTGCGCCCTGTACGACCGTGTCGGCCCCGTTGTTGCCGGCAGACCCCATTGTGCCGAAAGTCAGACCTGCCGAGTTCACAATGTCAAGCAGGTTATCCCCATCGCCGAGGTGGATACCACTCAGCGTGCCGCCGAAAGGCGATGTATCGCTCATGGTCGTGGCGAAGTGTACGATGTCGCTGGTCGCATCCGTACCATTGGTTTCGTAGACTTCAGCCGCGCTCACCTGATTGAGCGTCGCCGAATCGTTGCCATCGCCCAGATCCAATCCGGCAACCTGAATGTGATCGCCCGTTACCGTGTTGGATTCCTTCTCGGAAACGACGATCAGGGTTGGTGTGTGGATTGCCTGGACGCTATCGTCCCCCGGCAACTGTACATCTGTCGATGCGTCGCAATCTTGTACAACAACGAAATTGCCAAATCCGACACCGACGGCCGTCCAGTTGCACGATTGCCCGACCTCGGCCTGCGCCAAGACTGCCGGGAGCAGGGCGATCTGTACAACGAGTAAGCTGACGATTAGCAGAGGCGAGAGCACACGGCGTGCCATAAGCTAGCTTCCTTTCCTATCGAACTGCAGATATTCGATTGTCGGTGGCTGCAGGGGTATCTCCTCAGAGGGGAGGAGCAGGAAGGAATCCGTGTCTTACGAAGTCCAATACCGACCGTTACATACGAACATGAGGAACCGACCGTATTGACACATGCGGACGAACGCTCTTACGAACCAAGCGACGGCGCCAAATCGTAAAGCGCCCCGTAATGCAGATGGCATTGTTATCCAGTTTGAAATGCAGGTAAACAGGACTAGAGTACTATTATGCGAGACGACTCCGTAATTTCTTATCCACGTCTCATGAAAGCCAAACGGCGCTTACCGGACTTTGCAACTCCCTTGAGAACCGCCATAAAGGCTGGCCAACCGCCGGTTGGCGTCGCCGCCACGACGTGAATATTTCGGCCCGATACAGGCTGCATGCGGGTGTGCGCTAGACTAGAATAGAAGTAGCGCTGGAAAGCCGTGCGCTAAAATCGCCGGAAACGAGGCATCATGTTTGAGCGAATCGAACAGGGCGAAGAGCTACAGGAAATTGAAGCCCTGCCATTTGACTGGCGTCGCGCTCTGCTCTCCGTCGCGGTGATCGGCTATACGAGCGGCGTCGTGCTTTACTTCGCGCTCCGGCTAATTCTGGGCGACCAATTCTGGTGGCTGGCGCTGCTCAACAACTTCGCGCCCTACTATTTCCTGCCCCTGCCCCTGCTGAGCCTGCTGGCTTTCATCCTGCACCTGCCGCGCCGCTACTTCCTCGTGCCGCTGATCGTGCTGATCGGCGGGCTGGTCTGGCTTGCGCCGCGCCTTCTGCCCACCGGCGCGGCGGCGGCCTCCGGCACCACGCTCAAGGTCATCACCTTCAATCACTGGCGCAACCATCCCGACCTCGACGCCATTGCCGGCTGGCTGGAGGATGAAGCGGCGGATATCGTCGTCATGCAGCAGGCCTACCGCCGGTTATCCTCGATGACCGAGGACGACTATCCTTATTTCGCTTTCGACGGCCCGCGCGATAGCGGCAGCGGGCGCGTGCTGCTGTCCCGCTACCCGATCGCCGAATCGCAGTCGATCATTTTCGCGCCCGAAGAGGATCGCGGCATGCAACGCGCGGTCATCGAGGTGCGCGGGGAACCGGTGATTGTTTACAACGTTCACCTGTCGCAACCCCAACGGGAAGAGCCACGTTTCAGCTTCGGCGGGCTGGGGTTCCCGTTCAGGTACATCGCGCAATATGACGAAAGCGCGCGCAACCAGCAGATACGCACACTCATCGACGCCGTGATGCAGGAAACCGAGCCGACCATCGTCGCCGGCGACTTCAACACCAGCGATAACGCGCTCATTTACCACGAACTGGCAGCCGTGATGCACGACAGTTTTCGCGAAGCGGGAGCCGGGTTGGGCGCAACGTGGCCGGTGACCAAAGTGCGCGGCCTGCCGGCCCTGCCGCCGCTGCTGCGGATCGACTACATCTGGTATCGCGGCGATTTCCGCGCGCTGAGCGCAGCGCTGGGGCCAAGCCACGGTTCCGATCACCGGCCCGTCATCGCCCAACTGGAACTCATCCGGTGAGCGCGGCCTGCCCGCCCGCTTGAGAACCGCCATTACAGCCGCTTTCCAACGTATGCTACAATGCGGCGGGCCATCGCGGCCTGTCTTTACGCGGCTGGCAGGTACTGGTTATGGACAATGCGACGCTGGATTTTGCTGTTCGTTATCGTTGTGAGTGTATTGATCGCCGACCAGATTACGAAACAGGCGGTGATCGATAACCTGCGTCTGGGCGAATCGCGCCAGCCCGCGCCGTTTCTCGCGCCCTTCTTCCAGATCACACGGAGCGAAAACACGGGCGCGTCCTTCGGCTTTCTGCCGCAGGCGGGCGACGTCTTTCTGATCATCGCGCTCATTGTGTCCGCCGCGCTGGTCGTTTTTTATGGCCGGCTGCCGGTGGCGGCGAACGTGACGCGCATCGGCATGGGGCTGGTGATCGGCGGCGCGCTTGGCAATGCCATCGACCGCTTGCAGCATGGCGCGGTCGTCGACTTCATCCATTACCAGATACCCGGCGTCATCTCGAACGTATCGAACCTTGCCGACCACGCCATCGTGCTGGGCGTCATCCTCATCTTTGTCGACAGTTGGCGGCTCGACCGCGCGAACCGGCAGGTCACGCTCGACGGCGAAGAGTCCGCCACGACCGACGTCTCGGAATGAACTGCCGCTTTCACCTATCCGTTTTGTAACAGGCATCCCCCTGTTTACAGGGGCGTAGGCCGGGGCCCGCGCCAGTATAATAAGGCTGGTTACAACCTTCAGGAGACGATCATGCGAAAACGCGCCTTGCTGTCCATCCTTCTGGGGCTGTTACTGGCGGCCTGCGGTCAGCTTCAGGTGAACATCGTGCCAACGACGGGCGATACCGCGCTCGACGCGGCGGCAGCCCAGAGCCAGCTTCCCAACCTCAGCAACTACGGCTATACCAGCATCGACGCCAGCAGCATCACCGAGGCTCTTACGGCCATCGGCGGCGGCAGCCTGCTGATTTCCGGCAATCCCGCCGGCGCGGCGGCGATTGCCAAACTCGACGACATGATGCGCTGTTACCAGAGCGTTGGCGCGGTCGCCGCTCAGGTTTACGCTCAGGCCGACCTCAACCAGTTGCTTCAGGGCGAGATACCGAAGGTCGGCGCGCTGGGCATCATCAACCGCGACCGGCTGGGGCGCAACCTGCTGCCGTGCGCGCTGAACACCGGGCAGGGCTTTTCGGCACAGGCAGCCCAGCTCGAACCGTGCGGCGGGGCGGGCAGTTTTATCCGCCACGGCGAGACGTTCGACTATGTCTATGCCGCGACCGATCCGCAGCTTTGCACGCTGTTCGCCGCCGCCCTGCAATAGCCCGGCCGTTACAGGCGTCGCCGCGCGTTGCCGCGAAAGCTCAAGAGTCGGCGCGGCAGCGCAGGTTACAATAGAGACACTGATTTCCCGACAAATAGCCCCGGCATCAGCCAGATAGCCGCCTGGTTGATGGTCAGGTTCTTCGGTTTTCGGTAATGAATGCATCGGCAACCGGACACACATCGAGGTCATGTGCCGGCAGCCGGTCTACAGGTTCGCGCACCGGAGCGGGCAGTTCCCCTCGCCGCAAGCCCGCCTTCCCCCGTTTTCACCTGTGGCTGCTGGCGCTGCTGTTAC
>QGUR01000001.1 GCA_003242205.1 Chloroflexota bacterium
TCATGCCGATGTCAACGCGGCTAGAAACATTGCACGGGCGGCTGTCATACCGCCTATTGTCTCGGAGACGCCTGCGGGCGTCGCGCCAGGGACAAGCCCCCGCCTTTAGGCGTGGGGTCTATGACCGACCAGATACTTCAGGATCAGCCGTCTACTGTAGGCCGATCCCGGTTTCGTAGCATTCCAAAAAGCCGGGCGCTTGAGAGCGGCCAGTAGCCGAGCGAACGCGAAACCGTGAAAGCGGGAATGGAAAATTTTTACCGCCGCCTCGTCACCCACAGCGCCAGCACAAGCGCCGCCTGAAGGGCCAATAGCGGCGCGGCATCGAAAGTACGTCCGCGCAACGTCAGCCATGCGGGCGAGGCTTCGTCGCGCCCCGGCGCGGTGACCGTCTCCAGCGTTGCCGCGGCCATATCGTAGATCCAGACCGAACGTTCGTTGCCGACGCGCGAGATCAACTCGAACACCAGCCGGTCGCCATCGGGCGACCAGCTCAGTTGTCCCGCGATTCCCGTCCATAGCAGTTGCGGGCGCGCCTCCCCGCCGGGCCGCACCAGATAAACCCCCGGAATTGGCTCCGACCACACCAATTGCTCAGGACTCGGCGGCAGCGCCAACGAAGCGGCCAGCACTTCGCCATCCGGCGACCAGACGGGCGGCGCGCCCGGCAGCAGATATTCCAGCAGAAGCTCCATGTCTCCGGTTTCCGGGTCGAGACTGAAAAGATCGGGCTGGCCGCTGGCCCGGCTGCCGGAAAGCGCCATCAGCGTTTCGCCATCCGGCATCCGCCCCGCCAGCCGTTCGACCTCGCGTTCGGCAGGCACAGGCCGGGCAATGCAAGGCGCGATGCCTTCCAGACAGCGCACATCCAGCCAGCCCACCGTCCCCGCCTGATCGCGCAGGTATAGCCGGCGGCTGTCGCGCGACCAGACGACATCCGGCGTTCCGGTCGCCAGATATAACGGTTCCGTCGGTGTAACCGGGTCATTGGCCAGATATAGCAGCCGGTCGGTCGAAAAGCCGGATAGCAGCAGCCAGCGCGCATCCGGCGACCAACCGACGGGCAGCAGGTCTGGCACGTTTGCGATCTGCCTCTGCGTCCCGGTTTGCATGTCGAGGATGAACAACGCAGCCCCATCTGGCGCGGCAAACGTGTACGCCAGAAAACGCCCATCGGGCGACCAAAGCGCGTAAATGAGATATTCCGAGCTTAGCAGGCGGAACGCCCGGTCGCGCTCGCGATCCAGCAGCCAGACCGAACTCCCCTGCGCCAGCCGATCGAAGCGGATCAGCGACAGCAACGGTCTGGGATGTGCCGGGCGAGCCGCAAACAACAGCGTCAGCACCAGCGAAGCCAGCAATACAAGACTCGCGGCAAGGCGAAGCAAAATCGTCAGCATGGCCTGATGTTCGCGCACTTGCGGGGCCGGCGCTAGCTGGCCGGCCTCCGGTGTCTACGACGCCAAGTGTGACTCGTTTGCGCGAAACCGGCATCCGTGATGAAACCGCACCGCCCTACGCGGTTTGCCGGATGGTATCTGTTGGCGGCGGCGTTGTCGCGGTTGGCTCAGGCGTGTCGGTCACATCCGGCAGCTGCGAGGCCTGTCGCTCATCAGGTGTTGGCGAAGGTTCGGTTGGCTGCGGGCTTGGCGTCGGCGTAGCCGTGTCGGTAGGCAGCGGCGTCACCGTCGGCAAGGGCGACGGCGTGCGGCTCGGCGTCGGTGTTGGGTTCACCGCGCGGATGACCGACACGTGCATGTAGGCCAAATTTAAGCGGCGCGTTCCCGGCGTCTGGTCGATCACATACCAGTCGGTATCCGGCTCCATGCCGAGCACGCAGATTTTTTCGCCTTCGTTGGCAGAACCGAGGATTGCGCCGTTGCTGCTGGGCGCATCACGGATGATGGCGTTGGGAACGCTGACGACAAACTCCTGGCACTCCGGCACAGGCGTGCGAGTCGGCGGCGGTGTGATGGCGGCGTCAACCTCCAGACTCGTCACACGTTCGGCAGTCGCCGTGCTAACGACGACGGCCTGTTCGGTCGCTTCAATGACGCCGCGTCCACCGGTGCGGAAAAAGTTCTGGACGCCCTGCCAGAGGTAATAGAACCCGAACACGAGGGCGACGCCCACAATAAACACCAGCCACGCAGGTGGGCCGCCGCCAGATTTTGGCCGCCCTCTGGGGCGCGTTTTGGTGCGCATCGTCTCCGAAACACTCCACTTCGTTTCTTTAACCGGCCAGTTGTACCAGGGATACGCAAGCGTTGCCAGTGGCCGGGGCGAGACGGTGGGAAACCGTTGGTTACTTACAGGCGGGCGTTTCGGGCGAAACGACAACCTTTCGCCCCGGTTCAATTCGCGCCAACCGTTTGACACATCGATGAACATCAATAGAATAAGAAATATGAACGTGGACTCAGTGACTTTTGCCAAGGCAATTGCCGATGACACACGCCAGGAGATCATGAAGCACCTGTGCTGTGTGTGGCTGAACGTTTCCGACCTGGTTACTAAGCTCGAAGGTCGGGTAAACCAGCCTACGGTGAGCCATCACCTGAAGAAGCTGGAAGAGGCCAACCTTGTGCTGGTGCGGGTTGAAGGCCGGCAACGCTTTTACACACTAAATCAGGAGCAGATGACAATCTGCTGCGGCATGCTGGTTCGCCGTTTCGCGCCCGATTACGCCGAGAATATCGTCGCCATCGATGCAATTCCCGCGGTCAAAGCCTAGAGTTCTTTTTTTTCGCCCGACATATCGACAAACATCAATATAAGGTGGTGTCATGTCCGATCAAAACATCATTCACCAGACAGTACGCGCGCGTTACGGCAGCATCGCCAATGGACAGGTAAGCTGCTGCGGCGGGTCGACAGGCGGCGCGAGCTGTTGCAGCAACGAAACCACATCAACGGCCCTTCTGTACGATGAAGAACTTGTGGCCGATCTGCCGGTGGATGTCACCGGCCTGTCGCACGGTTGCGGCGATCCGGTGACGATAGCGGCGCTGCGCCCCGGCGAAATCGTGCTTGACCTCGGCAGCGGCGGCGGAATCGACTGTTTTCTCGCGGCGCGGCAGGTTGGCGAAACCGGCTATGTGATCGGCGTAGACATGACACCGGAAATGCTGGCGAAAGCGAATGCCAACAAAGCGAAGCTAGGTGTAGAGAATGTCGAATTTCGCGCCGGACAGATCGAAGCGCTACCGGTCGATGATGCTAGTGTCGATGTCATCATATCGAACTGCGTCATCAACCTGTCGCCCGACAAAGCCGCTGTCTTCAGCGAGGCCTTCCGGGTGCTGAAACCGGGCGGGCGCGTGTCGATCAGCGACATTGTCACCGAAGGCGAATTTAGCCCTGAACTGCGCGCCGACCTGGCACAGTGGGCCGAATGCGTGACCGGCGCCATCGATGTGGAACAGTACACTAGCCTGATGCGCGCAGCAGGATTCAGTAACATTCAGGTCGTGAACAAAGTCGACGCGACCGGCATCATCGAGCCGAAGCCAGTTATGCCGCGTATTTACAGCGCACGCATTACGGCAGTGAAACCCATCTAAACGGCACAAGGACAAGCGCATAGAAAACGGGGCCTTCATCACTCACGAGGCCCCGTTTTATGTGCTTACCAAGCGCCTCTGCCGAATATCCTGCTAGATCGTGACAATCCACCAGTTGCAGTCCGCAGTACGGCGAGTCATACTGTAGGCGGAAACTCGACTGCTAACAGGCCGGCGTTGCAGTGACATCGCTGGCCCCATCAAATGTTGATGTAGCCCGCGGCGCTCCGCCGCCGGCCGTCGGTTTAACCACTTATTCAGTTCAGGAGGTCTTCTTGTGAGAAGAACGTTGATTTTTATCCTCGTTCTGGCCCTTGTCACCACCTTAGGCGGCGCGCTCGTCCAGGCTCAGGATGACAACGCGCTGGTCGCCGGCGTTTCTGACGAATTCGCCGGAACGGAACTGCGCCTTATTTTCGCCAACCATCCGTGGAATAACGCCATTCAGCAACTGCTGCCCCAGTTTGAGGCAGCCAGCGGCATCACGCTGCGCGTCGAAAGCTACTTTGAAGACCAGCTATCGCAGCGGCTTCAGATCGGCCTCACCAGCGGCACGACTCAGGCGGATGCGTTTATGTTCCGCCCGCTGCAGGAAGGCAAGCTCTTCGCCAGCAACGGCTGGGTGGAAGACCTGAGCGAATACGTCACGCGCGATGCGGAATGGAACTGGGAAGATTTCCAGACAGCCACCCGCTCGACGGTGACTTTCGACGACTTCCTGTATGGTATTCCCATTGTGACCGAGCGTGAAATGCTGTACTACCGCGCCGATATCTTCGAAGAGAACGGTCTGGAGCCACCGGCCACGCTCGAAGAGCTGGAAGCGATTGCCGCCCAGTTGAACAACCCCGATGAGGAATTCTACGGCGTCGTCATTCGCGGCCGCCGCAGCCCCGCCGTCACCCAGTTCAGCAGCTTCCTCTACAGCTTCGGTGGTGACTGGATTGTCGATGGCCAGTCGGGCCTCGATTCGCCTGAGGCGCTGGAAGCCTACACCTACTACGGGAACCTGCTCCGCAACTATGGCCCTCCGGGCACGGTCAACATGAGCTGGCCCGAAGCGCTGGCGATCTTCCAGCAGGGCAAGGCCGCCATGTGGATCGACGCTGACGTCTTCTACGCCAATGTCATCGACTCGACCCAGTCGGTCGTGGCCGACAGCGTCGGCTTTGCGCCCTTCCCCGAAGGCCCGGCAGGCGCGAACCAGTACAATGTCACCTCATGGGCGCTGGGCATGAACGCCGGTTCCCCGAACAAGGATGCGGCCTGGGAATTCATCAAGTGGGCGACCAGCGCACCGGTTGTGCTGGAACTGCAGCAGCGCGGTACACCCGGCGCTCGCCAGTCCGTCTGGGATTCGCCGGAAGGGTTGAGCGGCTTCCCCGCGGACTACGCCGAGGTGGTTCAGCTTCAGAGCGCGCGCGGCGTTGGCTATGACCGCCCGACGGTCATCCGCGTTGGCGAAGCCCGCGACATCGTCGGTGCGCCCATCGTGACCGCCATTGAAGGCGGCGACGTCGAGGCGGCGGTTCGGGAGGCGCACGAAGCCTTCAACGCCTTCCTCGAAACCGACGGATAGTTCAAACGAAAAAGCTGGCCCCCGGACAGCGGTGCGCGCCGCTGTCCGGGCCACAGTGAGTCTGGATTAATGGCTGCTCTGAGGTCCACAGCTTCCGGCGTCACGCCGAGTCGCAGCACACGCTGGATGTTCATCATGCCGGCGGTCATCTTTGTGCTGCTGATGATTATCTTCCCCGTCGCATATACGCTCTACCTCAGCCTGCACGAGTGGAGCGGCTCAGCCATTCGCCCTCCCCAATGGGTCGGGCTGGATAACTACGTGGAATTACTCACGCGCGATCAGCGCTTCTGGGATTCCGTCGTCCGTACGTTCCAGTTCACCATCGCGGCAGTGGCCATCGAGCTTGTGCTCGGGCTGGGGGTCGCGTTGTTGATCAATGGGCGCTTTCTCGGCCAGGGCATCGTGCGAACGCTCATCCTGCTGCCGATGGTCGCCACGCCGGTGGCGATTGCGATGGCATGGCTGCTGATGTTCGAGCCGACCGTCGGGCTTTTTAACGGTATCCTTCGCAGTCTTAACCTGCCGCCACAGCTCTGGCTGGGATCGAAAGATCAGGCGTTGCCGAGTCTGATTCTGGTCGATGTCTGGCAGTGGATGCCGATGATGGCGCTGATCCTGCTGGCGGGCCTTTCGACCCTGCCGGAAGAGCCATATGAAGCCGCCCGCGTCGATGGCGCGAACGGCTGGCAGCGTTTCATCTACCTGACGCTGCCCCTGCTCGTCCCGACGATGGTCACGGCGGTGCTGCTGCGCTCGATTGACGCACTCAAGACATTCGACATCATTTACACGATGACGCGTGGCGGGCCGGGTTTCGCCACCGAAACGATCAACATTTACGCCTACGTTGAATCGTTTGAATATTTCCGCCTGGGCAGCGCGTCTAGCCTGCTGGTGGTGTTTTTCGCCATCGTGCTGGGCATCAGCCTGATCTTCGTTCAGATTCGCAGACGGTGGGGTATTCATTAGCCGTGGCTGAGATTATCGAAAACGATCAACTGTCACGCGCTCAGGCCGCCCGGCAGACAGAGACGGCATCGCAGCTTCGCACCCGCCGCACGGTGCTGGCCGCGCTGCGCTATCTGGCAATCCTCATCGTGGTCTTCATCCTGGTGTTCCCGTTCGCCTGGATGTTGCTCAGCTCGTTCAAGAACCAGATCGACATTACTACCAACCGCAATCTGCTGCAGTTCACGCCAACGCTGCAAAACTATCACAACGTTTTTCAGCAGCAGAATTATCTCCAGTACCTGTTCAACAGTTTTCTGGTGGCGCTGGCTTCTACGGTGCTGTCACTCGTGCTCGGTCTGCCGGCGGCCTATGGCATCGCGCGTTTCCACGCCAACTGGCTTGGCGTGGTGCTGCTGACAGCGCGCATCATCCCCGGCATCACCTTTCTGGTGCCGTGGTATATCATCTTTGGCCGTCTCGGTCTGCTCGGCTCGTACTGGGCATTGATCCTCAGCCATATGCTGGTCGGGCTACCCTTCATCGCATGGGTCATGATTCCCTTCTTCGAAAGCCTGCCCCACGAGCTTGAGGAATCAGCCCGCATCGACGGCGCTACGCATTTCGGCGCGTTCTTCCGCATTGCCCTGCCACTGGCAGTTCCCGGCATCATCACGGCGTCGATCATGGCGTTCATCTTCTCGTGGAACAACTTCATGTTCTCGCTCGTGCTGGCAGGCGACGACACGCGCACGCTGCCCATCGCCATCTTCAATTTCCTCTCCTACTCCAGCGTTGACTGGGGCGGACTGATGGCCGCCGCGGTGGTTATTACGCTGCCGGTTCTGGTGATGACGCTCTTCGTGCAGCGCTACATCGTGGCCGGATTGACGGCAGGCGCAACCAAAGGCTGAGTTCCGCTCATACCCGGCAAACGGCCGCCCCTGCCCGGCTGGCGGCTTAGAATCCCCGCCCGCCGGGGCAAGGCGAGCAGCCGCGTCATGCCAAGCGGCTCCTGACAGACAAATATGATGGTTGAGGTTGTGCGTACAGGAGCTTTCCCAAAACGCAAACTGCGCTTTTAGGAGAACAGGGAACCGGCGAACGCCGCCTTGACACGATGTAGTAACACCTCCCCTCTCCAAAATCGTCTGATTTTGGAGAGGGGAGGCAAAGCGCGAAGGCTTACAACGCGTTCATGTTGCGGATGATCGCGCTGGCAAACTCGCTGGTCTTGACTTCCTTTGCGCCTTCCATCTGGCGCGCGAAGTCATAGGTGACGATCTTTTCGCTCAACGTCGCTTCATAAGCGCGGGTAATCAGGTCGGCGGCCTCGTTCCAGCCGATGTGCTCCAGCATCATCACGCCGCTGAAGAGCAGCGAACCCGGATTCACCTTGTCCTGATTAGCGTACTTCGGCGCAGTTCCGTGTGTGGCTTCGAACAAGGCGATTTCATCGCCGATATTCGCGCCGGGCGCGATGCCAACACCGCCGACTTCCGCCGCAACCGCGTCGCTCAGATAGTCGCCATTCAGGTTCGGCGTTGCCAGCACGTGGAATTCTGACGGACGCAGGATCATCTTCTGGAAGATGATGTCGGCAATCACATCCTGAATCAGGATCTTGCCCTCCGGAACCTTGCCGCCGTGGTTCTTTTCCACTTCGGCCCACGAGATGGTTTCGTTGGGGAATTCTTCGGCGGCCAGTTCGTAACCCCACTTCATGAACGCGCCTTCGGTGAACTTCTGGATATTGCCCTTGTGGACCAAAGTCACACTCTTCAGACCGCGGTCGATCGCGTACTGGATCGCCTTGCGGATATGGCGCTTGGTGCCGAACTCGCTGATGGGCTTGATGCCGAGACCCGCGCCTTCGAAGAACTGCGCGCCCATTTCTTCGCGCAGGAACCGCGCCAGCTTTTCGTTTTCCGGCGTGCCGGCTTCGTACTCAATTCCGGCGTAGACGTCTTCGGTATTTTCACGGAAGATAACGCAATTGACATCTTCCGGATGGCGCAGCGGGCTTGGCACACCCTTATACCAGCGCACCGGGCGCACACAGCTATACAGATCCAGCACCTGCCGCAGCGTCACGTTGAGGCTGCGGAACCCGCCGCCGACCGGCGTCGTCAGCGGCCCCTTGATGCCGATCAGAAACTCGCGCATGGCGTCGAAAGTTTCTTCGGGCATGAAGTTGCCATCGTACACCTTTGCCGCCTTCTCGCCGGCATAAATCTCCATCCAGGCGATCTTGCGGCGACCACCATAGGCCTTTTCAACCGCCGCGTCCCAGACACGCTTGCTGGCGGTCATGATATCCGGCCCGATCCCATCGCCCTCAATAAACGCGATGATGGGACGATCCGGAACGTTCAGCTTCCCGTTAGACGCGGTGATCTTTTCCCCGTCGGTCGGGACGACGATTTTCTCGTAAGGCATGTGTAACTGTCTCCTGAGCGTGTAACCAGAATGGTTTGTCTATCAACCCGGCGGATTATAACAAATCGCGCCCGCAGGCAAGGCAAAGGCCACGCCTGCGCGGAAACGATGCTAAACTAAAGGGCGGCGCGAACAGCGACCGTTCGTGCATCTGCCGCAAGGAGACAACACGAATGTTCAACTCGGCCATCCTCGAGGTCGTACTTGGCTTGATCTTTGTTTACAGCCTGCTGGCAATTCTCGTCACGCAGATCAATATCGTTATTTCAAACATTTTCAACCTGCGCGCGCGCCACCTGAAAAATGCCGTCCGCGAGCTGATTCTCGACCCCACGATTCAGGCGAGGTTTCTCACGCACCCGCTAATCGCGCTGGTCAAACGACCGCTCGACCCGAACCGGCCCCTCTCAGCTCAGGGTGCGGAGCGCGTCGTCGAAAGCGGAACCAGCAGCGAAGTCACCTGGATTGCGCCATCGGTCTTTGCCGATGTCATGGTCGATCTGATATCGGCGCAGGCGGCGCAAGCCGAAAACCTGTACGCGCCGCTGCTGCGTATTGGCGCGACGGTGCTTGATCCGGTGCAGCAGGCGCAGCTCCAGCAAATCGTGCGCCAGATTCAGACGCAGAACGCCGGCATGGACGCTCTGCATCAATTCGTCGCTGCCCTGCCCGACGCCTCCGACCGGCAGGCGCTGGCTCAGGCTCTCGCCGATCTTGAGGCAAAATTGCTGGAGTTCGGCGCCGAGTCTGGCCCTCTGATCACCCTGCTTCAAGGGATGCGAAACGTCGAAAGCCCGGAATTTCAGCGGGCGCTCGACACGCTGCTAAAGACCGCGCGCAACATTGAAGAAGCCAGACTGCGCCTGGAAACATGGTTCGATAAGAGCATGGAACAGGTGACGGAAACCTACCGGCGGCTGATGCAATACATTTCGCTCGGCGTCGGTTTGGCGCTGGCGATCCTGCTCAATGTCGACACCCTACAACTGGCGCGGACGCTGTGGGACGACCCGGCTATCCGTGAAACGCTCGTCATCGCTGCCGACTCCGCGCTGACCACAGGCGAGCTTGCCCGCCAGATTGAGGCGGCCACCACAGGGCTTGCCGAAGCGACACCGGCCCCAACGCAGGTTCTTCCCGACCCGAACGATCCGGGCGGCGCGGCGGATTTCATTCCAGACCTGACGCCACAACCCGCGCCAACGCTCGAAGACCAGCGCGAGGCTCTGCTCGATCTGGGCGAATCGGCGGCGACCACAGCCCTGACCATCGAGAACCTTCTCTCGCTGCGGCTGCCCATCGGCTGGCACTATACCATAGTCGAGGAAACGGCGCCTCTGGCGCTCGGAGCCGATCCGCTGACCGATACGCGCAATCTCTGGAACTATATCCCGACCAACAACCCGGCAAACTGGCTGGGGCTGTTCTTCCGCAAGCTGATCGGCATCGCCCTGACGACGATCGCCGTATCGCAGGGCGCACCGTTCTGGTTCGATCTGATGAACCGCATCGCGCGCGGCGGGCGTTCGTCCTGACAATACACGGTTGCGCGCTCCGGCGTTTCTCGTATCCGAGTAAGGCCGCCCAGAGCGCGCAACGTCACAATTCCGGAGTAGAAAGCGAATGTGCCGGCAACGGGCAACTGCCTACGCCGAGACTTTCGTCCCTAGCGCGCTGCCCGCCTCCAGCATAGCCTTGACGGCGTCGTTGGAACGCCCCTCTGCGTAGATCCGCAGTACCGGCTCGGTTCCGCTGGGGCGAATCAGCAGCCAGCCGCCGTCGGCAAGATAGAACTTGATGCCATCCATCGTATCGATCCGCGCTACCGTTTCGCCGTTGATGCGCTGCGGCGCGACATCGGTCAGCAACTGAACTATCTGCTTCTTCGGGCGCTGGACGTTGAGGTGAACGTCCAGCCGTGCGTAGCAGGCCGGCCCGTACTGTTTCTGCAAATCGGCGATAATCTCATGCAGCGGCGCGCGGTGATAGGCCATGACTTCAAGCAGCAGCAGGCCCATCAGAATACCGTCGCCTTCCGGGATATGCCCCCGGATGCTGATGCCGCCGCTCTCTTCGCCGCCCATCAAAACGTCATGGCGCAGCATCAGGTCGGCGATATAGTTGAAGCCGACCGGCGTTTCATGCACATTCAGCCCATAGGCTTTGGCAAGATTGTCGATCATAAAGGTGGTCGAAACCGTCTTGACGACATCGCCGCGCTGCCCGCGCACTTCGGTCAGGTGTCGCAGCACCAACGCGAAAATATGGTGCGGATCGACAAAGTTGCCCAGTGCGTCGACAGCGCCAATCCGGTCGGCGTCGCCGTCGGTCGCCAGACCAACATCGGCCTGAGCGCGCTGCACCGCCGCGACTAATTCGTTGAGATGCCGGGCAATCGGCTCGGGATGGATGCCGCCGAAACCGGGATTGAGCGCGCCACGGATCTCCGTCACACGGCAGCGGGTGCGCGACAGCAGGCTGGGGAACGCGCCCCGCCCCGCCCCCCACATGGCGTCGGCGACGACGTTCAACTCGCGCTCGCTGATGCAATCCATATCGACCAGCGTGCTGAGGTGCTGGTAATACGTCCACGCCGGGTCGAAACGCCGGATCAGACCTTCCTCAACCGCCTGATCGTAGTCCATGCTGTTCGGGCCGCGACCTTCGCGCTCAGCGCGAATCAGCTCTTCCTCGACCAGAGCGCACTGCTCGGCGGTCGCGCTGCCGCCATAGGCCGCCTTCAGCTTGAAACCGTTATAGCGCGGTGGGTTGTGGCTGGCAGTAATCACGATGCCCGCATCCGCGCCCTTTTCCTTGACGTTATAGGAAATGGCAGGCGTTGGCGCATCGGTGCGCGTCAGCCACGCGACAATGTCGTTTCCGGCCAGAACACGCGCGGTTTCGATCGCAAACCGGTCGGACAGAAAGCGCGTGTCGAATCCGACGACGACTTCCGGTCGCCGGTCGCCCACGCGCTGAGCATTGATGCTATCGGCAACGGCCTGAGCGATCAGACGAAGATTTGAAAAGGTGAAGGTGTCGGCGATAACCGCGCGCCACCCATCGGTTCCAAAACGGATCATGATAATGACTCCTGGTGCCAGGTTATTACCTTTATTATCACGGGACAAGTTCTGACGCGATAGTAAAGAAGTCGCACCGGAGAGTCAGAGCGGGCGCGTTCCGGTCGCGTCGAGGCCAGTCGTTGCGAGCAGTTCGATAGCCTTCTCGGATGTCGGATCGAGATCGTTAAGAATACTGTATGGAAGATTGTGACGGCGCACATAGTCGGGCAGCTCGTGGATGGTCGCCACGATATCGTCAGGCTTAATCTGCCCCAGACGAATGCCCGCAGACGCCAGCGTAGCGCGTATCGGGGCGATATCCTGCCCGTGCAAGGCCGCCGAGATGAGAATGCCCGGCTCAACCAGATCGGCATATGGAACTGGACGGCCGCCGCCCGCGCGCCGTTCGACCGCATAGGCGAAAAACTGCTCGCTACCTTCCTGCGGGCGGTTGTGCCCAAGTTGGTTGGTAAGCTGAACCTCCATGCAGATCAGATCGAGCAGGTTCCGCAAAGCGTCGATGCGCCCCATGCCGACGCCATGCGCGATCTTGAAGGCCTGCTGAGCGATGCCGGCAGCAAGCCCGGCAGCCCAGGGCATATAGCGCGTTTCGGGCGTCGTTTTGTTGGCCTCGTGAGCATAGCGCCAGTCCAGCAGGCCGGTCACAATCGTCAACAGTTCCACAATCGCCGCGCCGCGCAGGTTCGGCGGGGCCTCGCGGATCAAATCCCAGTCGATGACGATTTTCTCCGCCGGCCCTGTAGAGACATAGCGCACCGTATCGTTCTCGCGCACGGCGACAATGGCCGTGAAGAAGCCATCGGCGCTGAGCGCGGTCGGCACAATCACGACCGGACGGTTGCACTTCCAGCCGATGTATTTCGCGCAGTCGGCCACGAGACCGCCGCCAACACCATAGATAACTTCCGCCTGCGGCGGCAAATTCGCCGCCAGCGTCTCAAAGTATTCGTGCGTGGCCTTGTGCGGCTCGGCCTGCACGACAAGTGGCAGATCCAGTTGTGAACGGGCTGCCTCCCAGGCGCGTCGCCCTGTCAGCAAAGCCACCGGGCGTTCTTCCTTCAGGGTACTTAACGCGCGAATTTCGATTTTTGGCAGGGGCCAGATGGTGGTCATCCGTTGGCGCTCCGTGAGGCGAGTTCAATGTTCAGGCGCGTGGCGCATCGCTACGCAGGTTTGCCGGCGCTCGCACTGCACAGCTTCGCCACGAGCGCTGGAGACGATTTTACTATAGTCCCAAAGAAAGAATTTTCCAACCTGCCTGCCAGCCAAACCGGGTTTGCGCTCCCGCGTTATACTCGCGCTTGTAGGAAAAGAAACGATAAGCGACAATACCTCTCGTGCCGTACTTCAGACCACCTGACAGAAGATTTCGACAGTCATGAAAACGCCCCTTCCCTCGAACGAAGAGCTTGTTGCCTTTAGCGAAGCCGTACCGTGGCAAGCGCTTGAACAGAAGAAGCGACAATTCAACCGCATTCTGGAAACGCTTGCCGGACAGGACGGTCAATTACCCTACGACCGCCTGTCTCGCGCCGTCGAAGCCCCGGTCAGCGCTTATTACGATACGGATGATACCGACGGTGGCAATGTCTTTCTTGGAGAAACCAACGGTCGGAAGTACGTTCTGGGAAGCGTCGTCAGCAAGCGCTATCGCTCGAATCATGGGTTTATCGAAAGCATTGTCCCCTACAACCTGAATCCGAGCGTCAATCACACCAACATTCACGAGACGGACGATCCCGTCACCAGAATGCGCGTCCTCGGCGCGGAACTGGAGCTTGGTCTGGTCCATCGCGACGGCAGCCAGCCGACCGAGGAGCAGATGCAGGAATTCATGCGCTCCTATTACAATCACGCGCTGCGTATCGGCATCTATCCCAAGCTCGACCGGGAAGCCTGCCAGTATCAGGTCGAAGCACATATCGCGCCCAGCATCGGCTACCACAAAACGCGCACGGCCCTCAACGGCATCATGACGGCGCTGGCGCTGGCAAGCCAGGACACCGGGCTGCAGACGGCGATCCTGTCATGCTACCCGACGGAGTCCGATTTCAAGATGACGGATCACCCGAAGGTCGCTACTGCCGTTGACCTGATGCTGGAAGTCAACGCGCTATTTCCGGAATACGAGCGTCGGCTGAAGGAAGCGCAGCAGCGTTACCATGTCACGGACCCGGAATCACATCATGTCAACATGTTCCGCAATCAGGGCTGCCACATCCATATCGATCTGGCGGGGCGGTCCGAAGCGCTGGGCCTGCTGACGTTTTATACGATCCTCAAGAGCGCGACGGCGGTAGCAAACGCGGCGGTGCTGAAGGGTGGCCCATTCGTTAACGGGACCTGCGATCCTGAGTTATTGTGCGCGCGTGGCTATCTCCGCAGCACCACCGTGACCGGGCATCATCTCGATCTGCCCACCAGCCCGCACTATTCGGCTGAAGGCCTCCACCGCTATGCCGAATTGCTGCGGCTGGAACGCGTGAACGCCGCCGGGCGGGCCATGCTTTACGACGATAGTCTGGGCGAGATGATATCCGTCATGCACAATCCGATCGGCCGCATTCGCCCCGACCTGACGACGCTGAAGCGCGTCTGCACGGTCGAAAGCACGGGAATGCCGGTCAATATCAGCCCATCGCGCATGGCCGCCGTACTGACGGATCTGGAATTCAGTCACGCGCTGATCGAAGATTATTTCCGCAAGTACGGCTGCGATCTCGGCCCGATGTACGAAGACCAGACGATGTGGGCGATTCTTGGCCCGCTGGATCAGGCGACGTTTACGGCACAGAACGATCTTTCCGACCGCGAAGGCACGGACATGGTGCTGACGACCGCCGCCGGCACGCAGATGAGTCTGGTGGAGTTCTACGACATGAAGCGGCGCTACATGCACCGGGCGCTGGCCCACATTATGGAAGTCACGCCGCGCGACATCGACGAAGTCTATACCAGTCTGGTGCGGATGCTGGAACCACCGAGCGGCATGCAGGCCCGGACGATCCAGCAATATATCCTTGACCCGAAATTGCGAAGCACGGGCAACTGGGGCCAGATCCTGCGCGACGCTTTCATCGAACTGGGCGGCGTGCCCGGCAAGCACTGCCCGGACATCGTGCTGGCCGTCGTAAACCAGATCAATGACGCCATGCGGGCGCGCTGGCTTCAGTCCTAGCCCGGTTGTGTTCGGACGGCGGCGGTGACACAACGAGAAAACACGACCCTTTCCATCGTGGTGCCGGTCTATAACGGCGCGTTGTCGCTGCGTGAACTGGTCGACGGGCTGGCTGCCGTTCTGCCCACGATCGCCTCGCAATACGAAGTCATTCTGGTGAACGACGGCAGCCGCGACGATAGCTGGCGTGTGATCACCGAACTTGCGGCGGAACGTCCCTGGGTTCGTGGTTTCGATCTGATGCGAAATTACGGCCAGCACAGCGCCCTGCTATGTGGCATCCGCGCAGCGCGGTACGATCTCATTGCAACCATGGACGACGATTTGCAGCACCCGCCGTCGGAACTGCCCAAACTGCTGGCCCGGCTGAACGAAGGCTTCGATGTGGTCTACGGCACGCCCCTGCGCCAGCAGCACGGTTTCTGGCGCGACCTGGCGTCAGAACTGACGAAGATCGCGCTACAGAGCAGCATGGGTGTCGAGGTGGCGCGCAACGTCAGCGCGTTTCGCATTTTTCGCACCCCCCTGCGCGCTGCCTTCGACAACTATCAGGGATCGTACATCTCGATTGATGTCCTGCTCACGTGGGCAACGACGCGCTTCGCGGCCATCGCCGTGCGCCACGACGAGCGCAAATACGGCGCATCCAATTACACGTTTCGCAAGCTGACGCGCCACGCGTTGAACATGATCACCGGATTCACCGTCATCCCGTTACAACTGGCCAGCATCATCGGCTTTGTCTTCACCGCCTTCGGCGTCCTGGTCTTCATCTACGTGGTTGGTCGCTATTTGATCGAAGGCACGACGGTAGCGGGCTTTCCGTTTCTAGCGTCGATCATCGCCATCTTTTCGGGCGCGCAGTTGTTCGCCCTCGGCATCATCGGTGAATATCTCGCCCGCATGCACTTTCGCCTGATGGACCGCCCGGCCTATGTCGTGCGCCGGGAGGCCAGAGACGAACAGGAAGAAGCTCGGCCAACGGAACCGTCCCGTGAACGCACCGTGTGAATTTCTGAACTGGGACTCGGCGTTTTTCAATTACCGCGTAGGCCGCGTGACGTGCGACACGCTGGCCGAGCCGGCAGTCGAGGCCATTCTCCGCTGGAGCGCGGATAACCGAATCGATTGCCTGTACTTCCTCGCCCGCGCCAATGACGACGAAACCGTCCGGCTGGCAGAAGCGAACGGGTTTCATCTGGTTGACATTCGCGTGACGCTGACAGCCCGCGCCAGCGCGAGCGCCAGCCGGAGTGACCACGCCAATGGCGTTACCATCCGTCCGCACGTCCATGAGGATATTTCCGTTCTGCGCGCCATAGCGGCAACCGGCTACGGCGACTCGCGCTTCTACTACGATGGGCATTTCCCGCGCGAGCGCTGTAACGAAATGTACGCCGTCTGGGTTGAAAAAGCCTGTAATGATCCTGAGCAGCGCGTTCTGGTCGCCACTGTCGAGGACAGGATCGCAGGGTTTATCACCTGCGCCATGCTGTCCCCGGATCGGGGGCGGATCGGCCTGCTGGGCGTGGCCGAAAGTTTCCGCGGGCAACGAATCGGCCCCTGCCTGATCGACTCGGCGCTCGATTATTTTCGAAGCCGGAACGTCGAACAGGTGACGGTCGTCACTCAGGGCCGGAACATCGCCGCGCAACGCAGCTACCAGCGCGCAGGATTTGTAACCGAAACCATCCAACTCTGGTATCACAAATGGTTTTTGCCATGACTGTCAGCGAGCCGGTGTGACATGCGTATCGCCCTGTTTTGCGCCACCAACCGCGGGCTTCGTTTCCTGCACAAACTCGCCGAGCTTGTTCCCGGTGCGCATTTCGATGTCTTCAGCTTTCGCGAGGAAGCGACCGAACCGCCATTTCTGGACGCCATTCGCACGGCTACGCTCGGCTATGGCGGGCGTTTCCACGAGGCAAGCCGCATGAGCGGCGCGCGCTGGCGCGAATTCTGGGATCAGACGCCGGTAGACCTGTTACTGGCCGTCAGTTGGCGCTACATGATTCCGCGTTTTGTCTTCGAGCGGGCGCGGCTCGGCGCGTACACGTTCCACGACTCCCTGCTGCCCGCCTATCGCGGCTTTTCACCGACCGTCTGGTCGATCATCAACGGCGAAGACCATACCGGCGTGACGCTTTTCCACATGGCCGAGGAGGTCGATAGCGGCGATATCGTGGCGCAGGAACGCGTGCCAATTGGCCCGGACGAGACGATTGCCGAAGTGCTGGAACGCGTGACTCAGGTTTATCTCGATATACTGGAGGCTCAACTTCCGGCTATTCTGAATGGAACAGCGCCGCGCATGGCGCAGGATCACCGGCTGGCGACCTACACCTGCAAGCGCACGCTGGAAGATAACGAAATCGACTGGCACGCGCCAACCGACCGGATTTACAACCTGATTCGCGCCGTAACAGCGCCCTATCCGGGCGCGACGACCACGCTGGAAGGCCGGCAGATCCATATCTGGCAAGCACAGCGCCTGCCAGACTACAAGCGCTACATCGGTCGCGTTCCGGGGCGCGTGGTTGAAATCTGTCCGGGGCGCGGGAGCGTGGTCCTCACCGGAGATGGCGCGCTACTGATTACCAGCGTCAGCGTGGAAGGCGGCGAACGGCAACGCGGCGACGAAGTGCTGAACCGGCTGAGCCACACGCTGGGGCGATAGACGAGAACCGAGGATGAGCGACTACCGCATTCTGTTCAACCGGCCTTATGTTTCGGGCAAGGAATTTGAGTACATGCAGGAAGCGGCGGCCAGCGGCCACCTCTCCGGCGACGGCCAGTTCACCAAACGCTGCCACGCCCTGCTTGAAGCGGCAACCGGCACGGCGCGGGCGTTTCTGACGACTTCCTGCACGCACGCTCTGGAAATGGCGGCTCTGCTGACGGACGTCGGGCCGGGAGACGAGGTGATCGTTCCGTCCTTCACCTTTGTGTCGTCGGTCAATGCGTTCGTGCTGCGCGGGGCAAAGCCGGTCTTCGTCGATATCCGCCCCGACACGCTCAATCTGGACGAACGCCTGCTGGAAAGCGCGATTACCGAGCGCACGAAGGTGATCGTGCCGGTCCACTACGCCGGCGTCGGCTGCGAGATGGACGCCATCATGGAACTCGCCAACCGGCATAACATCGTGGTCGTCGAAGACAACGCGCACGGACTGTTCGGCAAGTATCGCGGCCAGCCGCTTGGTACGTTTGGCGCGCTGGCCACCCAGAGCTTTCATGAAACCAAGAACTTCACCTGTGGCGAAGGCGGCGCTTTGCTGGTCAATGATCCGGCGCTGATCGAGCGGGCGGAAATCCTGCGCGAGAAAGGCACGAACCGCAGCCGTTTCTTCCGCGGCATGGTCGACAAATACACCTGGGTCGATATCGGCTCAAGCTGGCTGCCCTCCGAACTGCTGGCCGCCTACCTGTACGCGCAGCTTGAACAGCGCGAGGACATACAGGCCCGGCGCGCGCGCATCTGGCACTATTATCAGGAGCATCTCAGCGACTGGGCATGCCAGCATGGCGTCCGCTTGCCCATCGTGCCCGCGCACTGCGAGCAGCCGTACCATATGTACTATCTGCTGCTGCCCTCGCTCAACGTCCGGCAGGCGCTGATCGCGCATCTGAAGGCGCATGGCATTCTGGCCGTCTTCCATTATCTGCCGCTTCATCTGTCCGACATGGGCATGAAATTCGGCGGGCGGCCGGGCGATTGCCCGGTGACGGAAGACATCAGCGACCGGCTTTTGCGCCTCCCCTTCTATAACGCCATGACCGAAGCGGAGCTGGCCGCCGTGGTCGAGGCCGTGCGGTCGTTCGACGGCTGGGACGCATGACGCCTGCCACACGTTCGTATAGATTAGATTTATCTCAGAAAACGCACCGGTGATTGCAAGCCGATTCGTCAGGTTATGCTATAATTACTGACAATTGTGTTGAAATTATTGGGGTTTTTCAGAGGCTTGTAAGATTTCAAACTATTCAGGAAAGGAAGCTCGCCTGGCGGACACGGCGTTTGCCAGGTCCATTGTGTTATGGCAAAACCAAATCTCCGAATCATTCCACTCGGGGGTTGCGGTGAAATCGGCAAGAACATGACAGTCATTGAGCTGGGCTCCGACGCCATCATCATCGATACCGGCGTCATGTTCCCGGCCAATGACATGCTCGGCGTCGATTACATCATCCCCGACTTTCGTTACCTGCTCGAACGCGACGACCTAACCATCCACGGAATTCTCTACACGCACGGTCATGAAGACCACACCGGCGCGGTGGCGCACGTCATTGAGGCGCTGCGGGGCGTGCCGATCTACGCCACACCGCTGACGGCTGCGCTGCTTGAGGTCAAGCTGCGCGGGGCGAATCTGGAACAGGAAACGACGATCAATGTCTTCGAAGCGGGCGACGTGCTGCACGTCGGGCCGTTTAAGGTCGAAAGTTTCCACCAGTGCCACAGCATTCCCGACTGTGTCGGCTTTGGAATCAACACGCCCCATGGCCTGATCGTGCACAGCGGCGATTACAAATTCGACAATACGCCCATCGACGGCAAGAAGCCGGATTACGCCAAACTGGCAGAGTTCTCGCGCCGGGGCGTGCTGCTGCTGATGGGCGACAGCACCAATGCCGAGATACCGGGCTGGACGCCGTCCGAACAGGTTGTGACGGAAGCGTTCGACCGTGTCTTCCGCGAGGCCAAAGGCCGGATCATCATCGCCACCTTTGCGTCGCACATCTCGCGCATCCAGCAGGTCGCCAACTTCGCTGCCAAGTATGGCCGCAAGCTGGCTATCGCGGGCCACAGCATGACGGAAAACGTCAAGATGGCGCGCAAGATGAACCTGCTGCAGATCGATGACGACCGCCTGATCGACGTGCAGCGCATCTCCAGCGTTCCGCCGCATGAAATCGTTGTCATGGCGACCGGCTCGCAGGGCGAACCTTCGGCGGTTCTGGGCAGGCTGGCGACAGGCCAGCACCGGCACATGGATGTCTGGGAAGGCGATACCATCGTGCTCTCGGCCCATACCATCCCCGGCAACGAGGAATCGGTCAGCCGCACGATCAACCGGCTGTTCCAGCGCGGCGCGAACGTCCTCTATGACCCGATCGCGCCGGTCCACGTGTCCGGCCACGCGCGTCAGGAAGAGATGAAGCTGCTGATGAGCCTGCTCAGCCCCAAGTTCTTCATGCCGGTTCACGGCGAACTTCGGCATCTGAAGGCGCATGCGCGGCTGGCCCAGCAGATGAACATTCCGGAAGAAAACATCGTCGTGGTGGAAAACGGCGTCGTGGTCGAAGTAGACCGGCATAGCATTCGGCTGGGCGAACGCGTTCCGGGCGGATATGTGTTTGTGGACGGCAGCGGCGTGGGCGACGTCGGCAAGACAGTCATGCGCGACCGCGAAATTCTGGCGCGCGACGGTTTCCTGATGGTCGTCGTCAACGTCGACAGTCAGGGCCGCATGTTGGGCGAACCGGAAATCATCTCGCGCGGCTTCATCTATCTGCGCAACGCCGACGAGCTGATCGAACAGGTCAAGAATGTCGTCAGCGATGTGCTGATCCAGACACGAGCCAGCCGCAACGGCAAGCGCCGCGAACGGCTTCAGGAAAGCATCAGCCGTACGCTCTACAACGAAACCAAACGCCGCCCGATGGTCTTTACCGTCATCAACGAACACTGACCGTCGCGCAGGCAGACAAAACGAGGGCATCCTCACATCGGGGATGCCCTTTTCGTTAGCAGCTACTGACGTTACTTTTTCTCGCGCACAAACGGCAGAAAACGGCGCACGAAGCGCTGCAGGATTGTGCCGCGGGCGCCCGCCCCTTCCTTGTCGGCCATTTCAGTCCGCGGCGAGCTATCCCCCCGCGTCCTGCGCGTCGATGCCGGGCCGTAGCGCTCGGCCATATACAGGCTGGTAATCGCGTTCACCGGCGGCTCGGCAGCGGGCAACTCGCGGATGATTCGCAGTCGCCGCTCCTCTGGCGTTTGTTCCTGAGACAGCCGGATGCCGATAAGCCCCAGATAGCGTTCCAGACGCGCATACGCGCGCGCGACCGGGCTTAGCCCTCTCATGCCACGCCATTCCCACCACCAGTAAAGGAACACGCCAAGCGCGATCAGCAGAATGAGCAACAGCAGCACCAGCAACACCAGACCCAGCGTCGGCAAAATGAAGGACAGCGGCCCTTGCTGTTGCGGACGCAGGGGCGGCGGCTGCGTCGGCACGATCACCGGCGTCGCAGTTGGCGTAGGTGTAGGAGTCGGCGTTTCGGTCGGGAAAAGGTTGCTTTCGGGCTGCGGCGGCACAACACCGGGGCCCGCCGTTGGCGTCGGTGAAGGCGTCACGGTCGGCGTTGGCGTCAGCGTGGGCAGGCTTTCCGGCGGCGTCACGGTCGGCGGCTGCGATTGAGGTTGTTCGTCGCCGCGGCTGATCGGGGCCTGAGCTGAAGTCGGCTCGAACTCGACCCAGCCATAGCCGGGGAAATAGACTTCCACCCACGTATGCGCGTCGCGCTCGCGCACGACAAACGCCTGCTCTTCCGCATTCCACTCGCCCTGCGCGAAACCTGCCGCCATGCGCGCCGGCACGCCAAGGCTGCGTAACATCACGACCATGGCCGAAGCGTAGTAGTTGCAGTAGCCCTGCCGGATGTCGAACAGGAACCAGTCCACCGGGTCGCGATCCGGCGGAGGCTGGGGAATGGCTTCGAAATATTCGATGTTGGAACGCAGCCACGTTTCGATGGCGCGCGCTTTCTGATAGGGCGTCACCGCGCCAGCCTCGTTCACAATCTGCAGGGCAAGCTGCTGTGTCCGCTGCGTCACCGTGGGCGACACCTGCAGATAGAGGTCACGAATCCACTGTGGATAGTCGGCGGACGCCTGATTCAACTGCGCGGCATTGGCGTTGCTCATCAGGCTGGTCGCGGTATACGTATCGCCACGGCGTAGAACATTCAACGGTCGAATGACCGAAATGTTCATGTTGACTTCGTTGCCTTCCGGCCCGTAATACTGGAGGTCGGTGCGCGTGGGAAGGTCGATACGCAGCGGCTGCGGCGCGGCATAGACGATGCGCGACGCGTTCAGCCCCATGGTGAACTCCTGTCGCACGGGAACACGCGCGCCGTCGATATAGCTTTCGAGCACGATCTCCAGCGGCACTTCCGAGTCGGTCAGGCGAATGTCGGCGGCCGAGGTCCAGCGCCCGGCGTCATAAAGATCGAACACGCGCGAGCGCCAGTAATAACGCCGGCCAACCGGCGCGGATGCCAGGAATACCGTCTGGTCGCCCAGCCGGATTGCCCCGCCAAGCTGCAACGAATCGCCACCATAATAATCGGCGGTGGTCGGCCCCTGCGTATCCGCCGACGAAAACAGCCGGTTCCACAACTCGCTCAGTTGCGTGAGCGGTTCCGACTGCATGAACTCCTGAAAGCGGTCGAGCCGTTCCTGCAGGTCGCCCGCCGGAATCCCCCACCCGATCAGCATGGCAGCCAGCGCCAGCAGCGCGCCCATACGGAAGAACTGCCGTCGCAACCGGCGCGGCACGCGAATGCCATTCACGTACCAGTCCCACTCGCGCGCGTCGAGGTTGGAGCGCACCACCAGCAGCAGTGACAGGAACATGAAGATGATGATGTAGGTGTTGAGGTCGGCGTTGCCGGTGTAATAGACGTTGTTGCTGACGAGGATCAGCCCCGGCGGCAGGATCGCCCGCCACACCCTGTCGATACGAAAGACATGCCAGGTGATGTTGTAGCCGAGAAACCAGAACAGCCCGGCGACCAGCAGCGTAAAAACCAGATCATCCTGATTGATTCCGCCCGACGTCGCATCGGCGACCCAGCGGAACAGGCGTGTAAAGACGCTGAAAACGCCGGCCCGAATGCCGCCCGGTTCGTTGATGGCGGCGATGATGAGGATGAAGCAGACGCCGTAAATGCCGCTCATCAGCAGCGCCAGCAGTTCGTTGTAGTAGCTGCGCGCAAGCAGGAAACCGAACAGGATGCTGAGCACGATCACCGGCAGCAGCGTGTTCATGGCCAGCGGCCACCCGGCTGTATGCAGCGACAGCGCCGGCATCAGCAACAGCGCGAGCGAGATAAGAAGCGCTGTCAGATCGCCCTGAGCGAAGAAGGTGCGCCACGCCTGAACCACGCGCCGTGTCCAGCGATCGAACGGACCAGGCAAAGAATTGGCGATTGCGGTCAAGGAATCTTCCCGTGCAAACAAAAAGGGATAGCTACGAATGTCTCTATCCCCCTGCGTACAGCGTCAATTTTACTCGTGGCGAAGATCGTTTACAACCGGCGCTCACCCGACGCCGTTTCTACCATGCCATGATGTGGATCTTTTCGAGCAGCAGCGTGCCATCATCGTCAATGCCCGGCGCGGGCACGCGCTCCTGATCTGCCCAGTGATAGACGCTCAGCCTCAGCTCGTGCGTCGACTGCGGCAGCCCATGTGGCAGCTCCAACACACGCTCGTCAATATAATAGCGCCCGGTTTCCCACTGGCTGGTTGCCCCGGCTGCATCGACGCCTGGCGGGCCGTCATGCTGCGCGATCGTGCCGGCTCTTTCCGACACCAGATACAGCCCAACACTGTAGTCAAGGTCGATAGGCCGCTCGGCCGACCACCACAGCCGCACGGGTAGCGCCTCCCCTTCGTGAAGCACCACGGGGCCGTCATGATCGGGAAAGTCGATGCCATGAAAGACAAGCCCGTTCTCAAAGGCAACGCCTTCCGGGTTCGGCGGCGCTTCGTACAGCTTTAGCTGAGCACGCGCCGGCCCGAACGTCCGCATCAGCACGCGATTGGTTTCGACATCGCTGAGCAGCGCCTGATTGTCGACCCAGTAGGAAAGATACCAGACGCGCCGGTAATCGCCCGCCGACGAGACGTACCGCAAGCCCTGCGGAAAATAGACGCGCCGGTAATAGTCCAATTCGACCGGCACATTGCACGGGCATTCCGGATCGAGCAGCAGCACGTCGCCGGTCTGAGCGTTCTGGGCCAGAAACGCAAAATCCAGCGCCAGCCCGGAAGGGCCGATCTGGTAATCATCCAGCGGCGGCTCCAGAAATAGCAGCCCCGCCATCACCAATCCGGCGGTTGTGGCCACCAGTCGGGGCAGCAGCGCCAGGCCCCACGCAATCCACAGCGCCAGCCCCGGCATCACCCACCACGAATAGCGGCTATAGAAGAACCCAAGCAGGTTGTTGGTCAGGTATAAGGCAACCGGCATCGCGCACCACAACGCCAGCGCCAGACCTTTCCGCGTCCATAAGCGGCGGCGCAACGCCAGCGCAACCACGGCGAGGACAAACAGGCAGAGCCAGACGAACGCGCCGTCGCCCGCATACTGAGCATAAAGCGCCGGAATCGCGCTCAGGGGCGCATCCTCGACAGCGCTTAGCGCGTGAATGCGGCTGACGCTGAGCGAGAGCTTGTTGAGCAATTCCGGCAGGAAGAGCAACACGCCGACGCCAGCAGGCAGCCACCAGCGCCAGACGGCGCGCGGCCAGCGCACGAGCGCAATGAGGAACAACATTCCGGCGGCGACGATGCCCGTCAGCGAGACGTAGAACATGGCCGCCATGACGACGCCAAGCAACACGCCCCGCTGCCAGCCCGGACGCCGGAAGTATCGCAACATCAGCCACAGCGCCAGCGGCATCAGGCCGAGCAGCAGCGCATAACCGCGCAACTCGATGCTCAGGAAGATGATGTAACCCAGCGCGGAATAGGCGATGGCGGCAAAAGTGCCCGCACGCCTGCCAGACCAGAGCCTGCCGGCGCGATACATAGCCGCCGCGCCGATCAGCATGGCGAATACCGACAGCATCCGGACGGCAATCGGGTGAATGCCAACCAGATTGCGCCAGAACCACAGCGTTACATAGTAACCGGGCGGCCAGTCATAGGGCGTCCAGCGAATGACGTCCTGCAGGCTCCCCAGCGTCTGCCAGACCGACCAGACCTCATCCGGCCCCGGCTGCATCGACCAGACATCGAGCCGCAATATCCGGCTGGCTGCCACAAGCAGCAGAATCAGCGTCAGCCGGGCCAGTTGTCTGCGGTCGATCATCATCAGCGCCTCCGAGGGAAAATCGCGCCAATTCTAGACGCGCAGCCACACGACCACAACCCTGCCCTGCAGGCGAGCGAAAGCCATTCAAACAAGTCTGTAAGTCTGGTATAATTACGGTGCGCCCAAGCCGACCGGGCGATCGCGGTTGGTCCGTGTCATCCGCTGCTTCGGCGCGGGTGACGGTCGCACGAAGTGCGATCCCAACCGAGGAAAGTCCGCCCTCCACAGGGTACGGTGCTGGCTAACAGCCAGGCGGGGTGACCCGACGGCAAGTGCAACAGAAAGCAGACCGCCTCGCGCAAGCGGGGTAAGGGTGAAAGGGTGGTGTAAGAGACCACCGGCGGCGGCAGTGATGTCGCCGGCCAGGCAAACCCCACCGGGAGCAAGGCCAAGCAGGCGCATTGGTGTGACCCGCACCGGAAAAAGCGCCGGGTGTGCCGCTTGACCTCGTGAGGTAACTCGCGAGGCAGATAGATGATCGCCACCCCTCACAAGGGGTACAGAAGGCGGCTTACAGGTCGACTTGGGCGCAAATTGCACAAAAAGAACAGCCCCACAACAACGGGGCTGTTTTTTTACTAAGTTCCACTAGCGGCATAGGCAGGCATCAGGGATGTCTGGCCGGTATTCAGACTATTTTCACAACTTCTTACATTAATACCCGAACAAATGATTGTATGTTGTTTCCGGTAGTACTTTTGGCCTAGTTGAAAGGTTCATTTTACGGTGAAGGTCTTGCTTTGCGATGCCCATCCCGAATGGGCGGAAACACTCGCAACCCTATTGCAGGTGGAAGGGCATCGAGTCAATCTGGCGAAGTGCGACAACATCGATCCGGTACACACCGCAGCGGCAGCGCCGGACGTGCTGTTCTATAACTGCCAGTTCAACGGGGTTACCTACCGCCTGGAACGTCTGGTCGCGCTTAAGCGTGCCCCTGAGGCCAGAATGATTCCGGTGATTTTGATATGCACCAACAAGGCAGAAGCATTGCGCGCCCTCAGCAAGGCAGGGCTGGAGGTCGAATTTGTGCTCTGCCTGCCGTTCACGTTAAACCAGCTTCGGAACGCGCTGGAGACGGTTGAGGCCAAGTTGCGCGTGCGGGTGAATTAGAGAGGCCGCAGAACCTCGACAGCGCCCCTCGATCTTAAGTTCACGGATGCCTCGCCCGATACTGTGGAATTGTGGGAAAGCGTCGCGCTCACCAGCAGCTATTTTCCCAACGATCACAACCGCCCGGTGTGCCGGCCCCGGCGCTCATCCACAGCTCGTAGCGACACAAACACGGGTGATCTGCCCATTCTGCAGACCGAAAACGGCTTCCTGCCCGCCCGGATGGAATGCCACGCTCGAAACCGGACCGCCGGATAATGTGGTTCGATGTATTTCCTGTCTGCGCTCGACGCCCCACAAAACAATCGTGCCGTCAGCCGAACTGGAAAGTATCGTGCGGCCATCCGGGCTAAAGGCGGCGTCTGTCACATCGCCGGCATGACCGCGCAGCGGCCCGCCGGGCCGGTTTGTTTTCAGATCGATTAGAACCAACGTATCGTCCGCCGATGCCGAAAGCAGCCAGCGGCCATCGGGGCTGAAATCCAGCGCAGTGACTTTTTCACGATGCACCTGAAAACGCACCGGTTCGATCCTCCGCTTCAGGCTCCATACGACAACCGTGCCGTCATCATAGCCGGCCGCAAAACGTTCGCCGCCGGGGCCAAACGCCAGACTCGTGACCCCGGCTTGCGGCCCGATAAAGATCTGCGCTTCGGTGGCCGCCTGTAAATCCCACAACGTCACCGCGCCATCGGCAGCGCCTGTCAGCGCGTATCGCCCGATTGGCTCAAAGGCGGCGCTGGTGAACGCGCCGCCTTCCGCCTGTATCCGGACGCGCTGGCGTCCGGTCGGCGTATCCCAGACGCTTATCGAGCCGTCCTCCGCCGCCACGGCAACCGCCTGCCCACCTGAGACAAACGCCAATGCATGGACGCTGCCAGTGTGACCCGGCAATCGCCGGAAAAAGCCGCCCACAACACTTCCGATCTGCACCGAGCCATCGCGCGCGCCGGAAGCGATCAGCCTCCCGGATGGGCTGACCGCTACGCTCGTCACCGCGCTTTCATGCGCGGAGAAAGTCTCGATCTCGGCCCCCATCTCCACGGCCCAAAGCGCACGGGCCGCGCCAGCAGAGCCGGAAGCAATATGGGCGGTCTGCGCCGGCCATGGCAGGCCGAACACAACCGCCAGCATGACGGCCAACCACAATCGCCGCCCGCTGGCGGCGCGTAGGATACGAATAAAGACGAGAAGCATGTATCGCTGGCTCCGCTTCACGTTTCGCCGGAAAACGACGGCTGATTCCCTGTACGAGCGACCTGCCAATCGCCATGCCAGCAGGATAGCACAGATTGCCGTCTGGACCGCCCGGAGTTGCGCGGTCAGTACGTGAAGCCGGCCAGCGACGAATGGTATCCGTTCAAACGCAGGTATTGGCGCACCAGCGGATGCCCAAACCGGCCGATCCTGTCGACGACCAGCCCGGCATCGAAATCCGATGGCTTCAGTTGGTGCAGATCCAGACTGGTGCGGTAGACATGATCCGCCAGAAAAAACGGCAGTTTGTACGCCTGACGAATGTTGAAGTCGACTTCCCAGTACTGAACCGGCTGAAGATGGCTGGTCATACGATACGTTTCGGCCTGAAATATCGCCGCCTGTTCGTGAATGTACAGGTTGCAGCGCAGCCGCGCCAGCGTCGCACCGAGCACATCCGACCAGACACAGATGGTATCGTAGCCCGGCCCTTCATCCATCAGGGCGTGCATCAGACGGGTGCGAAATCGCGGGTTGTGGCGATATAAGCGTAGATTGGATTGCAGTAGCGCGTGTCCAAGCTCGATCAGGCGGTCGAGCATTTCATCGGGCGAGCTGCAGACGCCGATGAAGTAGCCCTCGAAGCCCGTGCCCTCGGCAAAAAAGGGGTTGCGCGCCTTGCGAACGGTTTCCCACGCCAGATACGAAGCCTCAAAACACCGGCTCTCGCCCACCAATTGGTCGAGCGACGTGTCGTGTACGTGCAAACACACCTCGATGGCTGGCGCGCATGGGACATCGGCCTCGACGCTGAGATACCCTCTGGATGTATATAGCATGGCCGCGGTTCCGAGCCGGCGTAAAGTCCGACAAGTTAAACCAGGCTCACGGATGATTGTCCCGTAGCGGCAGCCAAACGCAGAGTGTGGAAAATCTTGCCTTTATGTGTCACAAAGCATATCTCTCCCCGCCTGAAGCCGGCGTCCGGCGCATGAAGTTAACCTTCCAGCGCATCCCGGCCTAACAGCGGTTCAATCGGGCATTAACTTCCCGAAGACCAAGGTTCTCCCCCACCGTCCCCTCCGGATTAACTTTACGAAACAAATTCTGCTAAATCATGAGCAACGGTTTATAAAGATTTTGCAATTTTTGTTCCCGTTGCCGTGAAAAGCACAGCTTAACCAGATGCGTGGAAATCCCCCTGCGCCGTCCCGATAATCGCGCGCTACGGCGTAGAGCCATTTGTCTACTGAACGGAGGAATGCATGTCTCGTTTCATCACCGGAGCCACTCGCAACGCTTTCCAGCGTCGAGTGGTTTGCGCTGCTGCCCTGCTCGCGGCGACGTTGTTCGCGGGCGCTGCAAATCAGGTTTATGGTCAGGACGATGCTGATGTAATCACGGTGTCGCACAGCCAGGGCGAGACAGTCGTGGCGCGTAACCCCGAAACCGTGCTGACATTTGACCTTGCAACCCTGAGCACGCTCGACGTGCTCGGTATCGAAGTCGCCGGCGTGCCCGAAACCGGGCTGCCTGAAAGCCTCGCGCATTACAGCGACACGCCCAAAATCGGATCGCTGTTCGAGCCGGATTACGAAGCGGTGAACGCCGCCGATCCCGATCTCGTCATCGTCGCCGGGCGTTCCGCGGCCGTGTATCCGCAACTGGCGGAAATGGCCCCGACGATCGACCTGACGGTGAGCGCGGATGACTTCCTCGCCGGGCAGAAGCGAAATGCGGAAATTATCGGCCAAATCTTCGGCATGGAAGAACAGGTTGAAGCACTGTGGGCCGATATCGAAGCCAAGATTGAAGCGGTCAGAGCGCGCGCGGCAGAAGCCGGGACGGCGATGATCGTCATGACGAGCGGCGGTGAAGTTACCGCTTACGGCTCCGGCTCGCGCTTCGGCTGGATCCACGACGAGCTTGGCTTCACGCCGGTCATCGAAGACATTCAGGAGGCAACGCACGGCGAGGCGATTTCATTCGAGTTCATCCTCGAAGCCAACCCCGACTGGTTGATTGTGATCGATCGCGACGCTGCCATTGGCCAGCAGGCCGAAGCCGCAGCGCAAATTCTGGATAACGAGCTGGTCGCGCAGACGACGGCATGGTCCAGCGGGCAGGTGATCTACCTCGATTCTGCCAACTGGTATCTGGTCTCAGGTGGTCTGGGCACGCTCGACGACATGATCGCCGACATCGCCATCCCGCTCGGCGTTGACATCGAAAGCGCGCCCGAACCGGAGGCTACCGCCGAGCCGGCAGCCGAATCCGGCGAATAATGAGTTTTGCCACACGGAATGAGGGTTAGCCGGGCGCATACCCGGTTAGCCCTCGATTCACGTGTTCAGGTTGTCTATCAGGAGCCCGCCCCTTGCCTTTCACCGGATCGCTATGAAACAGCTTGCTCTCGCGGCAGCCGCCGTTATCGTACTCGCGGTCATCAGCCTGTTCATCGGCGTGAGCGATGTCACGCCGCAGTCGCTGTTATCGCCTTCGCCCGACGACCGGGCCGTGCAGGTGCTGCTGATTAGCCGCATCCCGCGGACATTGGCGCTCGTTATCTCCGGCTCTGCCATGGCCGTTACCGGCATGATCATGCAAATTTTGGCGCGCAACCGCTTTGTCGAACCTTCGACCGCCGGGACGGTCGAGGCGGCCAGTATGGGCATTCTGGTTGTGACCGTGCTCGCGCCGGGCGCTTCGGTCTTCGGCAAAATGCTTGTCGCCAGCGCGTTTGCCCTTGCCGGAACCGCCCTGTTCCTGCGAATTTTGCAGCAAATTCCGCTGCGGTCCGTTCTGGTGGTTCCGCTGGTCGGGCTGATGCTCGGTGGAGTGATCAACGCGATCACGACCTTCTTCGCCTACCGGCTGGATCTGCTTCAATCGCTCAACGCATGGATGACAGGCAATTTCTCCGGCATTCTGCGCGGACGTTACGAATTGCTGTGGATTTCGTTCGCGCTCATGGTGGTGGCCTACATCGCCGCTGACAGATTCACCGTAGCGGGCATGGGGCAGGACTTCACGACAAATCTCGGCATGAATTACCGCCGCGTCATGACGCTGGGGCTTATCATCGTCTCGATGGTGACCGCCGTTGTCGTCGTGACGGTCGGCATGATTCCGTTCCTCGGTCTGGTTGTCCCCAACCTCGTGCGGCTCATCTTTGGAGATAACCTCCGGCGCACCGTTCCCTGGATCGCCCTGTCCGGCGCGGGCTTCGTACTGGCCTGCGACATTATCGGACGTGTGGTGCGCTATCCGTATGAAATCCCGATTGGTGTGGTCGTGGGGGTCATCGGCAGCGCGTTGTTCCTCTACCTTCTGCTGCGTAGGAATGCATATGTCGCTTGAATCGCTTGCGATAACAAATCGCGTCCCTCAAAAAACCCTAAGCCTCAGTCGCCCGGCGAAGATAACCCTGCTGCTGAGCCTGTTCGTGGCACTCACGATCTTCGCGTTCATGACCGTCGACGTCAAAGGCAACTGGGACTTCGTCATCCCGTTTCGCGGCACGAAAATCGCCGCGATGGCGCTGGTCGGTTACGCGATTGCCGTCTCGACGGTGCTGTTTCAGACCATCACGAACAACCGCATCCTGACTCCATCGGTCATGGGCTTCGACGCGATGTACGTGCTCATCCAGACCGCGCTCGTCTTCCTGCTCGGCACGCAGCGCATGATGGCGCTCAGCCCGCAACTGCGATTCGTGATCGAGGTCGTGCTGATGGTTTCGTTCGCCGCCCTGCTTTATCGCTGGTTGTTCGGCGGGCCACGGCGCAGCCTGCATTTACTGGTGCTTTGCGGGCTTATCTTTGGGGTGCTGTTCCGCAGCCTCGCCAGTTTCATGCAGCGCATCATTGATCCAAACGAGTTCGCCGTCCTGCAGGACATGCTTTTTGCCAGCTTCAACTCATTCGACCGCGATTTGCTGGTCGTTTCGGTGGTTCTGGTGTTCGCCGCTTCCGCCGTGGCGTGGCGCATTCGCCACACCTTTGACGTCCTGACGCTGGGACGAGAAACGGCCATCAGTCTCGGCGTGGACTATCGCCGCGTGGTCTCCATCATTCTGGCGGTGATTGCGATTCTCGTGTCGGTATCGACGGCGCTGGTGGGGCCGGTCACTTTCTTCGGGCTGCTGGTCGCCAACATGGCTTACCAGTTGACGGATACCTACAAGCACCGGTGGAATCTGCCCTGTGCCGCCGCGCTATCGCTGTTGTTTCTCATCGGCGGGCAGATGGTGGTTGAGCGCGTGTTCTCGTTCAACACCAGCCTCAGCATCATCGTTGAGTTCCTCGGCGGTCTCATGTTCATCATCCTGCTGGTTCGCGGAGTAGCGTCCCGATGATCGACGTAAAAGGTGTCACGAAAGCCTACGACCAGAAGATCGTCGTCAACAACGTCTGCCTGCAGCTTCCCGTTGGCGGCGTGACGTCGATTATCGGGCCGAACGGCGCGGGAAAATCGACGCTGTTGTCGATGATTAGCCGCCTGCTGCCGATGGATGCCGGAACCGTTACTGTGGACGGCCTCGACGTGACCAAAACGCCCAGCGATGTACTGGCGCGCAGGCTGTCGATTCTGCGGCAGGACAACCATCTGGGATCGCGCCTGACCGTGCGCGACCTCGTCACTTTCGGTCGCTATCCCTACTCCAAGGGCCGGCCAACGGCGGAAGACATGGAACACGTCCGCAAGGCGCTCGACTACCTCAATCTTGAGGATCTCGCCGACCGCTTTCTGGATGAACTCTCCGGCGGGCAACGCCAGCGAGCGTTCGTGGCCATGGTACTGTGCCAGGACACGGACTACGTGCTGCTGGACGAACCGCTCAATAATCTCGACCTGAAGCACGCCGTCGCCATGATGAAACTGCTGCGCCGTACCGCCGACCAGCTTGGCAAAACGGTCGTTCTGGTACTGCACGACATCAACTTCGCGTCCTGCTATTCCGACTATATCGTGGCGATGAAACACGGGCAGGTCGCGTATCAGGGCACGCCGGAAGAAATCATGCGGCCTGAAATCATGCGCCACCTTTACGAAGTGGACGTCACGGTGCAGAACGTCAACGGGCAGCACATCGCGCTCTATTATGCGTAAGAGGTTCTGAGTCTCCTGTTTGTCGATCACCGGCGCGACCGGACAAAAGCGTGCGCGTTCCGATCGAGCAAACCGGATGGCATGGTGGACGCGGCGTGATCCGGCGCGGTGCATGAAAAGTCGGGCGCGGCGTGTTATCATAGAGTTTTATAAGGAAGCCAATATCCGGCGCCAAGTACGCTGTGAACACAGGCGGGGCGCGCCCGCGCCCGAATGGCTTCCGAGAAAGGACCATCTCATGAACCTCGAAACGATCTCCGACAAACACCTGCAGGAGTTGGAGCGTCTCACTGGCGAATTGCTGACGCTGTTTCGCCAGGCGAAGCTGCACGACCCGGAACTGGTGGAAGCGCTTCGCAAGCTCCAGCATGAAGCCGGAGACATTCGGCGCGCGCGTTACGACGCCCATGCCAGCCAGTACGATGGCTATTAATCCGTTCCGCCCTGTTTTCGGTAAAGCGCCGGAAGGCAGGGCCATTCAGCGTACGACCGAACGCCAGCTCCGAGCCTGCACAAGCAGGCTCTTTTTGTGTCTTATGGCGTTAATGAAGTTGATCAACGCCTGAAACAACCTGCTCTACCCGCTATCATTTTCGGTGTCATCGTCCTCGAAAACGCTCAGCGTTTCGATCACGGAGGTGTTCGCGGGCTATTAAACCATCGGCCACATCACGTGGGACGTTCTCAGCCGTATTTTGAAATCGCACAGAGGATCGAGGCATAGATCATGTCGGAAGCAACAAACGTGTACTTTGCCTATGCGCGCTGGCGGCAATTGCCGCTGAACAGCGTTTCCCTGACCGGTGGCTTCTGGGCAGAGTGGCAGAACCTGAACCGGCGCACTACGCTCCAGCATGGCTATCAAATGTTGGAAAAAGCCGGCAACTTCGACAACCTGCGGATCGCCGCCGGGCAGAAAGAAGGCCAGTTTCGCGGTCCGGCATTCCAGGACTCGGACATCTACAAATGGCTGGAGGCGGTCGCCTACGAACTGATGACCCATCCCGACCCGGCGCTGCAGCGGCAGGCAGACGAGGTGATCGAACTGATCGCGGCGGCCCAGCAGGACGACGGCTATCTCAACTCGTACTACACGATTGTCGAACCTGACCGCCGCTGGAGCGACCTCGACTTCGGCCACGAACTGTACTGCGCCGGGCATCTCATCGAAGCGGCCGTCGCCTATACGCGAGCGACCGGCACGACGCAGCTGCTCAATGTCGCCACTCGTTTTGCCGACCTGATCGCCGACACCTTCAATCCTCAGGCGCGTGAAGGCGCGCCCGGACACCCCGAAATCGAAATGGCACTGGTCGAACTGTACCGCGAAACCGGTAACCGGCGGTATCTCGATCTGGCGGCGTATTTCATCGATCAGCGCGGCAAGAACAAAATGCGCGGGCTTGGCTGGTTGAAGGCCGAATACCATCAGGATCGCGTGCCGGTACGCCAGCAGGACGTTGTTGAGGGTCATGCCGTGCGCGCCATGTACCTGAACGCGGGCGTGACCGACCTGTATCTGGAAACCGGCGAACAGGCGTTGCTCGACGCCATGAAAAAGCAGTGGCGCGACATGGTGACCGGCAAAATGTTCCTGACGGGCGGCCTCGGCTCGCGCTATGAAGGGGAAGCCTTTGGCGATCCTTACGAACTGCCATCCGACCAGTGCTACTGCGAAACCTGCGCGGCGATTGGCAGCATCTTCTGGAACTGGCGCATGCTGCAGGTCACGGGCGACAGCCGCTATGCCGATGTCATCGAGCGACAGCTTTATAACGGCATGCTCAGCGGCCTCGCGCTGGATGGCAAGCACTTCTTCTACATGAACCCGCTGCTCAGCCGGGGTGGATACGAACGTCAGGAGTGGTTGGGCTGCGCCTGCTGCCCGCCGAACCTGATGCGCCTGCTGGCTTCGCTCGGCAAGTACTTCGCGACGCACGACGAGAGCGGGGTTCAGGTACATCTATACAACAACGCCGCCATTAGCGCCGAACTGGCTTCTGGCCGCCCGGTCGCGCTGTCGCTACAGACCGATTATCCGTGGGAAGGAAATATCCGCATTCAGGTTGACAAAACGGACGGCGCTCCGTGGCAGTTATGCCTGCGCCGCCCCGCGTGGTCGTCGAACGCGACCGTGTCGATCAACGGCCAGCCGGCCGAGGCGACCACCATGGATGCCGGCTACATCGTGCTCGAACGCGCCTGGCAGCCCGGCGACGTGATCGAGCTGGCGCTACCTATGGAGCCGGTGCTGGTCATGGCGCACCCGCGTGTCGACTCCGTGCGGGATAGCGTGGCAATCGAGCGCGGCCCGCTTGTCTACTGTCTGGAAGCCCGCGACCACGCCAACGTGAACCTGCTCGACGTGCGGCTGGATGAAACCGCGCCGCTTGAGGCGATCCGGCGCGACGATCTGCTGCCGGTGTCGATTGTCGCCGTACAGGCATCGGGCGTTGTCGAGAGTGAGAACGGGTGGTCCGGAAAGCTCTACCGGCGGCTGAACGAGCAAAATGGTGTACCGCGCCAGCCCATTCAGATCACCGCAATCCCCTATTACGCGTGGGGTAATCGCGGCGAAAATGCCATGCGTGTGTGGATTCCGAGGGCGCGGCGATAACGCTTGCCCTCACATCGCATCAATATCATAGACCGCAGCAGGTAGAAAGCGAACATGAGAACAAGACAACTAGGTCATACCGGTGCTGAAGTCAGCCAACTGTGTTTGGGGACGATGTATTTCGGCACCCGCGTCGATCCCGAAATGTCGCGGCGTGTCCTCGATGCCTACGTCGAGGCCGGCGGCACATTTCTGGACACGGCCAACGGTTACGCCCACTGGATCGAAGGCTGGAAAGGCGGCGAGAGCGAGACGCTGCTGGGCAAGTGGATGCGCGAGCGCGGCAACCGGGCGCAACTGTTCCTGGCCACCAAGGTCGGCTTCGACTATCCGGGCGTGGAACGCGGCCTGCGCGCGCGGGTGATCGAAGAGGAATGCGAGAAAAGCCTGCGGCGGCTGGGCGTGGATTACATCGACCTGTACTACGCGCATGTCGATGATCGCAATACGCTGCTTGAAGAAACGCTGGAAGCCTTTGACCGGCTGGTGAAGGCCGGCAAGGTACGCTTTATCGGCGCGAGCAACTATCTGGCGTGGCGGCTCGAACAGGCACGCTGCATCAGCCAGATGAACAATTGGGCATCGTTTTGCTGCATCCAGCAGCGCTATACCTATCTGCCGCTGCAACCCGGCCAGAGCACCGCGCCGCAGGTCATGGTCAACGACGACTTGCTCGACTACTGCCGCTCTACCGGCATGACGCTGCTCGCCTATTCCGTTCTGCTCGGCGGCGCGTATACCCGCGAGGATCGCCCGTTGCCCAGAGAATTCTCCGGCCCCGGCGACGAAGTGCGTCTGTCAACGCTGCGTGCCATTGCCGAGGAAACAGGCGGAACGGTGAATCAGGTCGTTATGGCGTGGATGATGCAGCTTTCGCCGTCGATCCTGCCGATCATCGCGGCCAGCAACGAGGAACAACTGCGCGACAACCTCGGCGCGCTCGATATTCGCCTCAGCGATGAACAGATGGAACGGCTGAACAGCGCGCGGTTTGCGTGAGCGCCTTCTCATTCCCGGCCCCTTCGCCCCGCTTGTGCGGGATGAAGGGGCGCCATCGTGGAACCGAGCCGCGATGGATGCAATGGTCAGCATACATCGCCCCATGTTGGCTATACTAAATTATCAGTTTCTTTATTGGCGCACTGCGCCGGTTTCGGCGCGCAGTAGGAAACAGCGATGATTGACCTTCAACAATACGAAGTCTGGTTCATCACCGGAAGCCAACACCTGTACGGTCCCGAAGCGCTTGAAGCCGTAGCCCACCATTCGCAGGAAATAGCAGGCGCGTTGAACGATGCCCCTGCCATTCCCGTACGCGTCGTCTTCAAACCAACGGTCACGACAACCGAAGAAATTCGGGCGATTTGTCTGGAAGCCAATGCCGCCCCCAACTGCGTCGGTGTCATCACGTGGATGCACACCTTCTCGCCTGCCAAAATGTGGATCAGCGGGCTGTCGCTGTTGAACAAGCCGCTGCTGCATCTGCACACCCAGTACAACCGCGACATTCCGTGGTCCGAGATCGACATGGATTTCATGAACCTGAACCAATCGGCCCACGGCGATCGCGAATATGGCTTCATCGGGGCGCGGATGGGCACGCGGCGCAAGATCGTCGTCGGCCACTGGCAGGAAGAACGCGTGCAGCGGAGCATCGGCGCGTGGGCGCGCGTCGCCTGCGCCTGGCGCGATTCGCAGACCATGAAGGTGGCCCGTTTTGGCGACAACATGCGCTTTGTCGCCGTCACGGAAGGCGACAAGGTCGAGGCCGAAATGCGCTTTGGCTATTCTGTGAACGGCTACGGCATCGGCGATCTGGTCGAGCATGTCAACGCCGTCAGCGATGCCGACGTCGACCGGCTTGTAGCGATCTATGACGAGCAGTACAACGTCGTGCCGTCGCTGCGCCCCGGCGGCGAACGCCGGGAAGAGCTGCGCGATGGCGCGCGGATAGAACTCGGCCTGCGTTCGTTTCTCGACGCGGGCGGCTTCACCGCCTTTACCACAACTTTTGAAGACCTGCACGGCATGAAACAGCTACCCGGTCTGGCGGTTCAGCGCCTGATGGCCGATGGTTACGGCTTTGCCGGCGAAGGCGACTGGAAAACCGCCGCGTTGGTACGCACGATGAAGGTGATGGCGGCAGGGCTGCCGGGCGGCGTCTCGTTCATGGAGGACTATACCTACCACTTCCACCCGGACGGGATGAAAGTGCTCGGCGCGCACATGCTCGAAGTCTGCCCGACGATCACCGACGAACGGCCCTCGCTTGAAATTCACCCACTTTCCATCGGCGGCAAGGCCGACCCGGTGCGCCTGGTCTTCACCGCGTCCAGCGGCCCGGCCCTCAACGCCTCGATTGTCGATCTGGGCGACCGCTTCCGTCTGGTGGTCAACACCGTTGAGGTGGTCGCGCCCGACGAACCGCTGCCGAAGCTGCCGGTGGCGCGCGCCGTCTGGACGCCAAAACCCGATCTGCCGGTTGCCGCGGCAGCCTGGATTCTCGCCGGCGGCGCACATCACACGGGCTTCAGCCAGAACCTGACAGTCGAACACCTTGAAGACTTCGCCGAAATCGCCGGAATCGAGTGCGTCGTCATCGACGAAAACACGAAACTCCGCGACTTCAAAAACGAACTGCGCTGGAACGAGGTCTACTACCGCCACGCACGCGCCTAGCCAACACCATCCGGCCCTTGCCCGCTGCTGTCCGGCAAGGGCCGTGATCCTTTATAGATGGGTCTATGGCGGAAACCTGTCCCATTACTTAAGATTCGGCTGTTGTTGAGTTCGCGGGAACGGCAGACGCCGGTTTGCCTTCCTCGCCCGGAGAAAGCAATTCGTGATGGAGCGAAGTAAAGTCATCATCATGGGCGCCGGAGGGCGCGATTTTCACAACTTCAATCTGTACTACCGGGATAATGAACGTTATGAAGTCGTCGCCTTTACGGCAACACAGATTCCCGGTATCGAGAACCGGGTTTATCCGGCCGAGCTGGCAGGATCGCTCTACCCGCGCGGCATCCCGATCTGTAGCGAAAACGAACTCGAATCGCTGATTCGGGAACACAAGATTGACGAGGTCGTTTTCGCTTATAGCGACGTGTCGCACGAATATGTCATGCACAAGGCGTCGCAGGTGCTCGCGTTGGGGGCCGACTTCAAACTGCTTGGCCCGGCACATACCCAGCTCAAAAGCCGCCGGCCTGTGATCTCGGTCTGCGCGTCTCGCACCGGGTCGGGCAAAAGCCAGACGTCGCGCGCCGTCGTTCAGGCGTTGAAGGCGATGGGCCAGCGCGTCGTCGTGATTCGCCACCCGATGCCGTATGGCAACCTCTACCGCCAGCAGATACAGCGTTTCGCCGATTTCGACGATCTGGACGAGCACGAGACGACCATCGAGGAGCGCGAGGAATACGAGCCGCATCTCGAACAGGGGGCGATTGTCTATGCCGGCGTGGATTACGCCGCGATCCTCGCGCAGGCTGAAGAGGAAGCCGATATCCTCATCTGGGATGGCGGCAACAACGACCTGCCATTCTATGTGCCGGACCTGCACATCGTTGTGGTCGATCCACACCGGCCCGGCCATGAACTGCGCTACTATCCCGGCGAAGCCAACGTGCGGATGGCGAACATCGTCATCATCAATAAGGTCGATACCGCCGATTACGAGGCGATCCGGCAGGTGCGGGAAAATGTGGAAAGCATCAATCCCTCGGCCATCATCCTTGAAGCCGCCTCACCGCTGCAGGTCGATAACCCGGACGAAATTCGCGGCAAACGCGTGCTGGTCGTTGAAGATGGCCCTACCCTGACACACGGCGAAATGAGCTTTGGGGCGGGTATTGTCGCCGCGCGCCGTTATCGCGCCGCCGAAATCATCGATCCCCGGCCGTTTGCCGTCGGTTCCATCGCCCAGACCTTCGCGCATTATCCGCAGATCGAGCAGGTATTGCCGGCCATGGGCTACGGCAAGGCGCAGATTGACGAACTGGCGACCACCATCAACCGCAGCCGGCCAGATGTCGTCATCGCCGCGACGCCGATTGACCTGACGCGCCTGATCAGCGTCGAGCCGCCTATTGTGCGCGTGCGCTATGCCCTGCAAGTCATCGGCAAGCCCACGCTCGAAGATGTGTTGCGAGCGGAATTGCAGCGCCTGAACCTGACGGTTTAAGAAAACCTCCCATCGCCAGACGCCATAAGGTCTGCCAGGCACTTGAAGCAGCCTTACGGCAGCACTACCGTTTGAGCTCTCCCTTCTTCCCCTGACACTCAAAAGATGAGCCGTCACGGGAGAAGGGAGAGATATCGTTCCGGCTTCACGCCAACATCGTACAGCGGTTTCATCTCCCGGTGTCGCCACACGCGTCCATGCTCATCCAGCCGCGCTAGGCGCGATCGGGCTGCGAGTTGGAAATGGCCGTTGTTTTCGTAGAGCCGCTCAAACTGAACCGCGCGTCAGGTATTTTGTGCGCCAAACAGCATGACTGCGCCCGCATGCGTGATGAAACACACCTCCCGGCATAGAGGAATCTCTTCATTTCCAATGCCACGGCCCGGTGGTTCTTGGCAAGTCTCCGTTCAAGCGGCACACTTGTGAGTATTCCTGACCACAATCTTTTTATCTCATAGAAAGGAGAGTACCGGCCATGGCAGACCCAATTCACGAAAGGCCATTACGGATTTTATTGCTTGTGGCGCTAATCCTCGTCTTTCTGGGTGGCGCAGCCGCCTCCTACGTGCAGACGGATGGCGGCCGAATCGAAATCCGTGACGTGCGCTTTATGGGCACGGACGGGACGCTGATGAGCGGCCTGCTCTACATCCCGGATGGCGTCAGCGCCGAGAACCCCGCGCCCGGAGTGCTCGCCATACACGGATACATCAACTCGCGCGAAACGCAGGACGGCTTTGCGATTGAGTTTGCGCGGCGCGGCTACGTGGTGCTGGCGCTCGACCAGACAGGTCACGGTTTCTCCGATCCGCCCGCGTTCGCCAACGGCTTCGGCGGCCCCGACGGCCTGCGCTATCTGCGGTCGCTCGACATCGTCGATCCGGACAATATCGGCCTTGAGGGCCACTCCATGGGCGGCTGGGCTTCGCTGGCTGCGGCTGCCGCCTATCCCGACGATTACAAGGCCATCGTGCTCGAAGGCTCATCGACCGGAGCGCCGTTTGCCGCCGAAGGTACGCCCGAATGGCCGCGCAATCTGGCTGTCGTCTTCAGCGAATGGGATGAATTTTCGCAGTTGATGTGGGGCGTCGATGTGCCGCCGCAAATGGTAGAAGGTGAAAAGCTGAAAACCCTCTTCGGCACGGACGAAACGGTCGAAATCGGGCGGTTGTACGGCTCGATCGAAGATGGCACTGCACGCCGGTTGTACATGCCGCGCGGCACGCATCCCAACGACCACATCTCGACCGAAGCCATCGGTTATGCCATCGAATGGATGCAGCTTAACCTCGAAGGCGGCAACGACTTACCGCCATCGGATCAAATCTGGTACTGGAAAGAGATCGGCACCTTCGTCCAGTTGATCGGCTTCGCGATCTTCCTGTTCGCGGCGGGCGGCCTGCTGTTGCTGAGCGGCTTCTTCAAAGAATTGCGCGACCCGCTACCGGAAGCGCGCGGCGCAACCGGCATCGGGCGAATCATCGCCATCGTCCTGACGGTTGTCATCCCCGCGCTGACGTTCTTCTGGCTGCAAAATCAAGGCTCGGCGTGGTTCCCGGTCTCCGCATTCTGGCCGCAGCAGATCACGACCGGGATCATGGTGTGGGCAGTCGGCAACGGGCTGATCTCGCTGGTGCTGTTTCTGGTCTGGCACTTCACCTCGAACCGCAACGAGGGCGCGACCAACGATAACTACGGCCTCACATGGGCTGGCCGGCTCGAATGGAACAAAATCCTCAAATCGTTCCTGTTCGCGGCGTGGCTCGTTTTTCTGGGCTATCTGCTGGTCGCCATATCGGACTGGCTGTTCAAGACCGACTTCCGGTTGTGGGTGGTTGCCCTAAAGCCGATGTCGCGCTTGCACTTCCAGATGTTCCTGGCCTACCTCATTCCGTTCACGTTCTTCTTCCTGGTCATCAGCACCGTCATCAACGGCCAGCTTCGCTGGGTACATGCTGACGGGCGGCCGATGAGCCAGGGACGCTCGATGCTGTTGAACGGAATCATCCTGGCGCTGGGCATCATCATCCTGCTCATCATCCAGTACGTACCGTTGATGTCCGGCCAGCCGCTTCCGCTGGGCGAACCGCTGCTGACGATTGTCGCTTACCAGTTCGTGCCGCTGCTGCTGCTCACCGGCTTCATCCTGACCTATTTCTTCCGCAAGACGGGTCGCGTCTACGCCGGCGCGTTCATTTGCAGCCTACTGGTCACGTGGTATATCGTCGCCGGGCAGGCAACGCACTTCCCCTTCTGAAAACTGCCCTATCTTCAATCCAACTCGCGCCCTCTTTCTCAGAACGAGCGGAAAGAGGGCGCGGCCCTCGAAGTAGCCCTATAGAATTTTCCGGGCGCGCAACCCGATAAACAGCGGGATTTCGGCGTTAGCCCGTTGCTCCGCCCGGGTTTCGCCGGCTTCGGGCGTGGTGATCTCCTCCAGCGCATCGACAGCCAGCCCACAGGCGGCGAGGCCGTTGACATAGTGGCTCAGCGGGCGATGAAAGGTGATGCTCACGCCCTTCCTGCCTTTGCCATAGGTTTTCATGGGGGCAGTCAGCGGGTTCAGGTAGCGGTCAATGCGGCGAAACTGCAGCTTACGTCCGGGATCGTGCCCCCAGCCGCTCTGCCTCGGCACGCGGAAACAGGGATGCGTCATCAGAATCGCCAACCGTCCGCCGTCGCGTAGCGCCCAGGCCGCCGATCGCAGCACGGCATCCAGTGGATTCATGTCCTGAATGCTGAACAGAAAAGCAACGGCATCGAAGCTGGCTGCGCGAAGTTCCGGCAGGCGATGCAGGTAGCGCGCGTCTCCTCTGATGAACCGCCCGTGCCTGCGGTGGCGTTTGCGCGCCAGTTCCAGCAGCCGCGGGCTGATTTCAACACCGGTATAGCGCGCCCCGGTCGCCGTCACATATGGCGCGAGCACGCCCTGCCCCGCGCCGATGTCGAGCACGTGTTCGTCTGCCTGAAGCGCCATCAACCGCAGCAGGCAGGGGATCGCAAACCGGCGATGATGCTCGCTGCCGGTCGCGCCAACCCAGCCATCGTACCACGTGGCAAGCGGGTCCCAGCCGGATGGTGTGCGATTTTGAGGTTTGGACACGAGCGACCTCACAACAAAACAACCTGAAAAGCGCGGGGCCGTGACAAGAATCGAACTCACGGCTCGACGAAATCCGTCAGGAACCGGCTCACAGCGCTAAAACGCGCACCAGTTGTCGGTGAGAAGCCCGGGGAAGTCTGCGCGTTTTAGCGATTTACAGGCGCAGACGAATTGAGCCACACATTTGCGGAGGAAATCCTGTGATGATCTGGTCGGTGGTGTACCCACATCCTAATACAAGTCGCGACAGGCGTCAAATCCATACGGAACCGTATTGCTCCGGTAACGACCCGCATCGCGCACTACCCGTAATTGCCATCCGTCCTACAGGGCAAAAAGCGCCGGGAAATTCCCGGCGCTTTTGGGCAAACAGGCGGTATGTGACGCCAGTTACCAACTAGGATCGCTGTTCCAGCCGTTCAAGCAGTTCGCGCGCCTCCGTCTGATCTGGCTTCAGGCGCAGCGCTTCGTTCAGGGCCATTTGTGCTTCATCCATCTGGTTGGTGACATTCGCCAGCGCCCACCAAACCCGATAGTCATCCGGATAGTCGCGTATCAGCCAGTAAATGATTCTCCTCGCCGCTTCACTTTCACCGGATTCCGCAAGCTTCAGCGCGTTGATAAGCACGTTCTGGAATCCGCGAACGGTACGCACGCGGTCAGAATCGCCGGCTGGCATCGCTTTATGCATTATTTCCCCCTATAGCGCAGTAATGCTACTCGGGAAATTCCCGAGCATTGCCCCCATTAGCAGACAATACATTAACACTCACATGCGGCTATCGATAGTGATAGATTTCCGCGCATACGGCATATGATGATCACAAACCTTTCGTTGGTTACTCCCAATAAATTGGGGACACCTCAGCGGGTCAGCGCACTGTGTCTGGCCGCGAGAAAACGGGAGACAGGGAGACGCCAACTTCCCGCTTTTAGCAATGAGTGCCGGGAAGCCGCAGCGTCGTTGTGCTCACAAGATAGCAGGCTCACTCAAAATCCGCTGCACGTGTTCCGGGTTCAGTCGTAGATTTCCTTAACGTGCTGGTTGAAAAAGACGACGGAAAGCGTAAGCGCATCATCGCGGTTGAGCGAGATATTGTGATCGTCGCCGTCATAGAGAAAGGTTTCGACGTACCCACCCGCGGCGCGAATCTGCTCGTCCAACTGGAGCGTGTATTCGTAGGGAACCGTCGTATCGCCGGTTCCGTGATGAAGCTGCACCGGCCCCGACAGATCGGCCAGATACGCGTTGGCCGAGAGCGCGTTCCAGAAGGCGGGGTTGCCGTCCGGCGTGCCATACTGGTCGACGAGATCAGTGCGCCAGCTTCGCCTGCCGTCGGGCCGCAAGGGGCCAAACCAGCTACGAAACATTTCCTCATATGACGCGACGACGCCCGCCCAGATGACGCCCGCCTTGATATCCTGATTGGCGACCATCGCTCGCAGCGTGATGTAGCCCCCCATCGAGTGCCCCCACATGCCAATGCGGTTGGGATCGGCGTCGGGATAGCGGCGGGCTGCCGCGACTGCGTTCAAAACGTCGATCACGTAGCCCGGATGGCCATAAACCGAAATCGCCTCGCCTTCCGAATTGCCATGCCCGCGATAGTCCGACCGGACGACGATGTAGCCGTTGCGCGCAAACGCATCAACATAGGCCACATAGCGCTCGGTTGTACGGTACTGCTCCGGCGGAATATAGCCATGATTGAAAATCACCACCGGAAACCCGGTTGGCGGCCGTTCCCCCTGCGGCACGGTCAACAGGGCATAGATTTTCAGCCCGTCGGAGAGATAGGAAGCGATGTAGCGATGATAATTGGCCCCCGGTTCAAGCACCTGCTCGATCACAAAATCGCTGCCCGGATACGTCCGCGACCGGAGTGCAGCGATACTCAGCGGGTGCTGGGTATCCGCACGAGCTATCTTGGTTGGCGCGGCAACTGGCGCTGCAGTCGCCACTTCGGGCGCGCCGGTCACAACGGCGAGAGACTCAGGAGAAACGGCAGACGAAAAACAGGCCGCCAGCAGAACAATCAGCAGGGAGCTAAGGACAACGGAGCTACTGAAGCGAACGGCGCGCATTCCTTCCCTAAAAAACCAGTAAATCGACTGGGGCTATTTTACTGTTGCGCCCTTTGCATACATAGACCAGAATCAACCTGGCGGACTGAGTAGCCCTGTTCAACGCATTCCCCGCAAGCCCCAAACAACGTATCGAAATTATGGCGCGCTTCCATTTGGGTTAGAGTTACCATCCATACCGTGTTGCCAAGTAGTTGATCGTGAGAGGAAGGTCTGCATGACCACCAGCAACGACGTATCACGGCAACCATTACAGCGCCCCTGGCTGCTCGCCATTCCGGCGGTCATTCTGTTAGTTTCATCGGCTTTCTTCACACTGATCACGCCCCAGCTTCCATCGCGCATGGGCCGCCCCAGCGCGCAACTGGTAGACGACATCGGCTTTTGGCGTGAAGTGGACCGTCTGCCGCTGCCATTCCTTCACGACCGGCAGGCAGTCGCCACATTGATCGTGCTGGTAACAGCGCTGAGTTTTGCAAGCTACGCTCTGGCAATTTTCCTGTGTCGCCGCTATTCCCCCGGACGGGCTGCATATCGCATCGTTCTCGCCACCACGATTGTTTTGTTCGCCCTGTCCCTGCTGTCGCTTCCGACGATCAACTCTGATATTTACATGTATTTGATGCAGGGCCGGCTTGTTACGGAATACGGGCAGAATCCTCATTATGTGGTTCCCGACCGTTTTCCGTTCGACCCCATGTATGCATTTACCACCGCACAGTACAGTCGCAATGTATCGGATTACCTGCCAGTATGGACATGGGTATCGGTTTTTTCGACATGGCTGGCGGCTGATAACGTCGTTACCGAACTCCTGATGCTGCGCCTGCTGCTCGTGGTGGTGAACATCGCCAACCTCACGCTGATCGCCGCTATCATGCGCCGGCTTAATCCCCGGTACGAACTGGCGGCGATGATGATCTATGGCTGGAATCCTCTGGTTATGATCTATGGCGCGAGCAAGCCCGATACCGTCATGGTATTTTTCGCCTTGCTTGGAATCTGGGCGCTGTTATCGCAGCGTTCGCGCCTGACGCCGGTTTTCCTGACGCTGTCGGTGCTCGTCAAAATGATTTCCGCGCCGCTGATGATCATCTACGTTTTGCAATACGCCCGCTGGCGGCAGTGGCGCGCCTTGGCCAGCGCAGTGTTCATCGCTGGCATAACCGCGTTGCTCGTCTACGCGCCCCTAGTTGAAGGGCCGCAGATCTTTGTGCATCATCTCAGCCAGCTCAACCGCGCCGGTTCGACTCTACCCCCAGCGCTGCGCTTGCTGATCCTCGCGCTCTTTGTCGCCTTGATCCTCTGGATCGGGCTCACGCGCGATGGGTCGGTGCGTAGTTGGGTCAACGGCAGCGCCTGGGCCCTGTTCTACTTCGGCATCTTTATGGCGCGTCCTTCGCTCGGCTGGTACCTGATCACCCTGATAGCATTGGTCGCGGTGAGCGGCAACCGCTGGCTCGTGTGGTTTACGACCGCGCTTACATCGGCGGCCTTCCTGCTGACGATCTGGGAAAACATCTCGAACGACGTGTTCAAACTGCCAGAGCTTCCGGGTCAGCGCTTCTTCGTCTATATCGGCATCGTCATTGGTGGTGCTGTAGTCATCGCCAGCATGCGCGGCGTGCGGCGAATGATTGCCACCTCTTCCAGGCAACTACTGCTTAAACGCGGCCTGTAAAGCGCCGGACAAACAGCATCGCCCAACCCAGGCAACCCGACGGCTGTTCTGGCGCAGGTGGTTGCGGTGTTGGCGCTGGCGCTACCGGCGTAGTGTGAAACGCGCGTATCCGGTCTCCGGTCGTGCGGGAACCGCGCTCGCATTCCACAGGGATACTGCATAACGGGAAAAAGGCAGCAGCGCCGGAGAGAGGGAACAAATGCCTACAGGCACTGAAATGACTGTCGCCTCGACTACGCGAAAAGCGCATGGCGCGCTGGGATGACGTAACCGGCAGGAAAAGCCATGATATACTGAAGATAGCGTTTCTTGTTGCAGCTACCAGACGCATACTAGGCGCTGCGGAATGCGAGCGGCCTCGCCCTTCCTGTAAGTCACCCCCTCGTTCATTCCTCAATCGTTCGCGTTACGCCGGTTGGCGCGCCAGCCTGAGTGATGGACAAACCCTGGCCCTAGAAACACCCACCGTTCGCGTCCTTTAGGTACCCGCA
>QGUR01000453.1 GCA_003242205.1 Chloroflexota bacterium
GGTCTGGTCGAACTTCAGGAGGCGTCTGCTGTTCCTGCGATAGCCAATCTGGTTGCCGATGACAACCATAACGTGCGTGAAGCAACTGCCGAGGCGCTCGGTTTGCTTGGCGAGGCGAGCGGGATGGACGCTTTGGCGCAACTGGCGCAGGACGAGGAACGCTTCGTGCGCTTCGCGGCAACCGAAGCTGTCGGCAGGCTTGGTGGAGAGGGTGCGCTGCCAATCCTCATTTCGGCGCTACAAGACCGGGATGAAAACGTGCGCTGGATCGCGTGTGATGCACTGATCAAACATGGCAATGCCAGCGCTGTCGGTGAACTGGTCAAGCTGCTTGACGATATTGGCGGCCCTAAATGGGAAGAAAAGCGTATCTGTGATGTCGCGGCGGATGCTCTGGAAGCTATCGGAACGCCCGAAGCACAGGCTGCAGTAGAAAAGTGGCGACGTAGTCAGCCTCAGTATCAATAGAAGTCATCTGTACCTGAGATATAAGCTAACAGGTAGGACGATCATGCGCCTTTTTGTAAGTTATGCTCGAATTGACAAGCCCTATTGTATCCAGATCGTGGATACCCTATCGGTTCATGACGTCTGGTATGATCAACGACTATATGCAGGTCAGAACTGGTGGCGCGAAATTATGCGCCGGCTCGAATGGTGTGAGGGGTTTGTTTATCTGCTCTCGCCCGAATCGCTGGAATCGGAGTACTGCAAGCGCGAGTTTGAACTGGCGCTGTCGATGAACAAGCATATCTTCCCGGTGAAGATCCATGAAGACACGGTTATTCCCGATTCGCTTGCGGATATGCAGTACGCCGATCTCAGCCATGGGCTGACGCCGGAAGCGGTCAAAATTCTGCTCAATTCGATCTATATCGCCGAGCGGCAGCAGCAACCGAGTTACCGCGTTCCGATTTCGAGCTTACCTGAACCTGACCTGACGCCGCCTATCCCTGAATACAACAGCGTCATTGGCATGGCCTCGCGCTCGATGGAGAACGGCCAGTATGATCAGGCGGTGTTTGTCCTGCGACAGGCTAAGAACAATGGCTTCAAGTCCAAGTTCATCGACATTGACACATTCCTGCAGGAAGCTGAGGCGGGGTTGGAGCGTCAGACATGGCTACGCGAAGCCGAACGGGAATATCGCCAGATTGCTGAACTGGTCAACTATAAACGTACCCGCGCGCTTGGCTGTGAGGCCTTTCGCGCCTTTCAGAAGGACTACCCGGATTATGACCCGGACTGTCTGGCGCAGCTCTGCGGTGAGGATGCGGCTGCAAACAGCGTAACCATCCTGCCTGACCGGATCGTATCGCCCTACTCCGCTTCTACGTCCAATTTTTCGCTGCCATTGCTTGAGTGGTGCGAGATTCCGGCGGGTATGACCGTGATTGAAGAAGTGGGTCAGGATGGCCAGACGATACGGCGTCAGATTTATGTCGATAGTTTCCAGATCAGCAAGTTCCCGGTCACGAATGAGCAGTATCAGCGCTTTCTCGACGATCCGATGGGCTATGCCAACCTGAGCTGGTGGCAATTCTCGCCGAGCGCTCATGAATGGCGGCTGGCGAATCCCAACCCGAAGCCGAGCCGGTTTAAGGGTGAAGAACGGCCGCGCGAGAACGTGACCTGGTATGACGCCATGGCATTCTGCCATTGGTTGAGCACTCGTCTGGGCACAAAAGTGACCTTGCCCACCGAAGCGCAGTGGCAGCGAGCGGCGCAGGGCGATGACGAACGCCGGTTCCCATGGGGCAACGAGTTCGACTCGAACCGCTGCAACGCGCGTGAAAGCCAGATCAAAATGACAACATTGGTGATGCGCTATCCCGAAGGTGCCAGCCCGTACGGTGTCATGGATATGGTAGGCAATGTATGGGAGTGGTGCCTGAATACGAAAACCCAGCATGAGGTGAATTGCGACGTGACAACGGCAGAAGAACGAGCCGTGCATGGTGGGTCATACGTCAGCAGCCATGAGCGGTCGGAGATCACCTTCCACTATTATCTGGCACCGCAAACAGCGTATGCATCGATCGGTTTCCGGTTGGTGCGGCAAACGACGTAACACGAGATGCGGAAGGGCGCGAACAGGTTAGACTTTCCACCGGCCCTGCGCCTCAGGTAATATTAGCCAGCTACCTGAGGAGGCAGACGTGCAGGATGTATTCAAGCAGGCTCTGGTGCAAAGCCAGGCCGGGATGCGTATGATCGCGCAGTTGACGCTTTATAACCGTGGTGACTTTCAGCGCCTGCGCGAGTTTGTCGCGGCAAGCTATCACCCCACGCTGCTTGAGGAACATGGCGCGCCTGCGCGGGTCGCGGTGCTCAAAGCGCAGTATAGATTGCTTGGGAGGCTTCGTATTCGTCAGGTTATCGCTACAGATAAACACGAAGCCATTGTTCTGTTGAATGCTGAAAAAAATGACCGCCTTTATTTGCTCGATGTAGGCGTGGAAGCCGACTATCCTCATCGTATCCTGCGTTTCGCGCAGCAAACCCTGAACTGAGCCTTTGCCAGAGTATCCGGGCGCACCTTGGCGTCCTGGCCTATAATGAGCGTGTTTATTGGCTTACAGATGATTGTGGGGCCTCTGTGACCTTTTCCCTGATGCGACAGGCGCTTCTGCTGTCAGTAAGCTTGCTTCTTTTTGCCATCTCCTCAACCCGTTTGTCTGCTCAAGTGATAGCTTCTCCCGAACTTCAGGCCGTTGCGTCTGCGGAAATCACGCTGTACGCGGGGCCGGGTGAAACATATCGTGAGTTGGGCCGGCTCGAACCGGAGCAAGAGGTCATGGTGACGGAACGCAATCGGGTTGGGACTTGGGTGCGTGTTCGCGGCTCTGCTTCGGATT
>QGUR01000454.1 GCA_003242205.1 Chloroflexota bacterium
TCCTGTCCTGCATGCTTTCCGGCATAACGCCTCCTAAGCTGTCTGGCCCATGACCTTGCGCGCTGCTTCGATGACCGCTTCAGGCGTTAGGCCATATTCCTCGTAGATTCGCTTGTACGGCGCGCTTGCGCCAAAGCGGGCGACGCCGATGCTGATGCCTTTGCTGCCGACATAACGCTCCCAGCCGAGCGTCACCCCTGCTTCGATGCTGACGCGGGCTGTGACAGACGAGGGCAACACCGTTTCCTTATATTCAGCCGGCTGTTCTTCGAACAGTTCCCAGCAGGGCAGCGAGACGACACGCGCTTTCACGCCGTCCCGGATCAGGCGCTGGTAGGCTTCGTAGGCGATATGCACTTCACTGCCGCTGGCAAGCAGGATGACTTCGGGCGTGCCTTCGCAGTCGCCCAGCACGTAGCCGCCGCGCGCCGCGCCGGGGCGAACATGATCGCCGGTCAGGACGGGCAGGTTCTGGCGCGTGAAGATCAACACCGAAGGCTTGTCCTGCGTCATAGCGCTGCGCCAGATAGCGGCGGTTTCGTTGGCGTCGGCAGGCCGGTAAACGTAGATATTCGGGATCAGCCGCAGCGACATCACGTGTTCGACCGGCTGGTGCGTCGGGCCGTCTTCGCCCAGACCGATGCTGTCGTGGGTGAAGATGAACAGCGGTGAGATGTGCATCAGCGCCGCCAGCCGGATGGTCGGGCGCATGTAGTCGCTAAACGTCAGGAAGGTGGCGGTGTAGGGTTTGATGATGCCGCCGTGCAGCGCCAGACCATTGGTAATCGCGCCCATCGCGTGTTCGCGCACGCCATAGCGAATATTGCGCGCGGCCGGTTTGAGGTGGCCCGTGTTCTCCTCGCCCTTGATCAGCGTGCGGGTGCTGCCCGCCAGATCGGCATCGCCGCCGATCATCGTCGGGATGTGTTTGGCGATGGCGTTGAGCGTTTCGCCGGATGCGACGCGCGTGGCAATCGCCTTGTCGGGCGCGAACTGCGGCAAATCGGCGTCCCAGCCATCGGGCAGCGTGCCGCTGAAGGCGCGATCCCATTCGGCCGCCAGATCGGGGAAGGCGCTGCGCCAGGCTTCAAAACGCTCGTTCCATTCACGTTCGTACGCCTCGCCGCGTTCAATCGCCTGCCGGAAGGTTTCAAGCGCTTCGCCGGGTACGTAGAACGGCTCCTGCGGCCAGCCGTAATATTCCTTGACGAGTTTGACTTCGTCCGCGCCAAGCGGCTCGCCATGCGCCTTGTTCGTCCCCTGACGGTTCGGGCTGCCATAGCCGATGATGGTGCGGATCGAAATCAGCGTCGGCTTGTCGGTGACGCTCTTCGCGGTCGTAATCGCTTCGTCAATCGCCCGAATGTCGTTACCATCCGCGACTTCCAGCACATGCCAGCCGGCTGCGCGGAAACGGGCGGGAACGTCCTCGGTGAGGATCATGCTGGCAGGGCCGTCCAGCGTGACTTCATTGTTGTCATAGAGGAAGATCAGTTTGCCCAGCCCCCAGTGACCCGCCAGCGAGATTGCTTCCTGACACACGCCTTCCATCAGGTCGCCATCGCTCACCAGCGCATAGGTGTAGTGATTGATGATTTCGTGGCCCGGACGGTTGAAGTGACTGGCGAGGAACGCTTCGGCCAGCGCCATGCCGACGGCATTCGCCGCGCCCTGACCCAGCGGCCCGGTCGTGGTTTCGACGCCGGCGGTGTAACCGTATTCCGGGTGTCCTGGCGTGCGGCTGCCCCACTGGCGGAAGTTCTTCAGTTCTTCCAGCGGCAGGTCATAGCCCGTCAGGTAGAGCAGGGCGTAGAGCAACATTGAGCCGTGGCCCGCGCTCAGGACAAAGCGGTCGCGGTTGATCCATTTCGGGTTCTTCGGGTTGTGCCGCAAATGCCGCGTCCAGAGCGTGTAGGCCATCGGGGCCGCGCCCATCGGCAGGCCCGGATGGCCGCTGTTAGCCTGCTGGACGGCGTCGATAGCAAGCGTGCGGATGGTGTTAATCGCCAGCGTATCGATATCAACTTGCTGAAAATCGGTAGCCAAAGTCGTCTTCTCCTGATACTCATGCCGGCCTAATGGCTGCCAATTGTAGCATCTGGTAATGCCCGGTATCGAATCGGCGGCGCAGGCCAATTGTGCGGTTGTTCACAAGTTGAGGTATCATCTACAATACACCCGCGCATTTCAACAGGCTGATAATAACGGAGAATAGGTTCTGCAATCCCTGATTCTCGTCGCATCCGGGGCCATTGCGGCCCTGCTGCTGGTGCTCAACAACCTGATCAAGACGATTGCCGGGCGCGAGAAGGTCGGTTTTATCGACCTTTTGCTGACATTCCTGACGACCGTTTTGCTGGTGCTGGCGCTGGTTTTCAACCGGCTTGAGGCGGAAGGCCCGCTCGGACTGACCGGCAGCGCGGTGCTCATTGTTGCCGGCGTTCTCGCTGCCACCGGCGTGATCGTGGCGCTGCTGGAATTGCGCCGCCCGCAGCGCCTGCGCGGTTCGCGCGGCGTGCTGATGCTGTGGTCGGGTTTGCTGGCGGCGCTCTCGGTGTTTACGGTTCCGGTGATGGCGCGCAATCTGCTGGTCACGCCGACGCTGATTGCCGTTGCCGGCGGCACGAGCGAGGGAACTGCCGAAGCGACTGCGGATGCGCTTCCCCGGCGCGAAACCGAAGCCGCGACAGAGGCGGTTGGAGCGACCGCGACTCTCCAGGCGGACCGCCCGGCCACAACCAAGCGGGCACCCACCGGCGACCGCCACCCCCGGCCAACCGCCACGGCGGCGCCGACCCCACCGCGCGTCCGCTTCCGGACACCCACGCCCCGGCCCACC